>JAFVPU010000138.1 GCA_017505165.1 Clostridia bacterium | reverse complement strand
ATATTTTGTCCAACAATTTCATAAGTTAGGTATGAAAACTTTGAAAAAACATTGGATTAAAATTATTGGAATATTCCTTATTGTTTTTATTTTAATATACGTCCCCTGCTTCGCAATAAAATCTGCCAGAGATTATGAAATATACAAAGAACCTCAACTAAACACTAGAATATATAGCGTTTATCATGTCGAGACTTTTGAAGGCGGAGGCAAAGCAAGAATACAATTTCTCAATTCTATCGCAAGAGTTCTTGAAAAAGAAAATTCCGGCAATCTTTTTATGATCAAATCAATCAATCCAAAAGATTTGGATTCTATTTTGTCAAAGCAAGTGCCAGACATTATATCTTTCGGTCATGGAGTTGGAAAAATTGTATTGCCTTATTTGACAAACAACACAAAAACATTCTCAATTCAGGAAAATATGCTCAATTCAGGAATGTTTAACAATAAAATATATGCCTACCCATACATTGCCAGCGGATATGCATATTTTACTCATGGCGTGAAATCTGACAAATATTTGGTTGGGCACTCAGATTTCGTTCACCCAGAAAATACACTTAATTCAGCACAAAGTGCAATAAAAGAAGAATCTAGTTACGAAGCCTATAAAAAATTTATTTATGACAAAAAATCAAACCTTCTCGGCACTGCTAGGGATCTATTTAGAGTAAACAATCTCAACGATATCGGAAGACTCAATGCCTCTATCACACCGCTTGACTCTTTCACCGACTTGATTCAATATATAGGAATAACAAACCACGATATTTTGATTGAAAAATTTGTTGAAATGAGCTTATCAAGTGAATATCAAAACAAACTCACAGAATATTCCTTATTCTCTGTTTTGAATAACAAAATATATTCATCCGGCATATATAATGACATGGAAAATGCGATTTTCAATTGCAAAATCGCTAGAGTATTTGAATGAAAAAAATAAAAAAAATAGAATATAGAAAAAATCAAGATTTAAGAAATTATTGCACTTTCCGTATCGGTGGAATTGCAAAACATCTTTATATTGCAAAATCGAAACAAAATCTCATTGATCTGATCAATTATTGCACTGAAAATAAGAAAAATTTCAAGGTAATAGGACTCGGTGCAAACTTATTGTTCGATTTCAAACAAACCAACAAAATAATTATCGTAAATAGATCCAATAGGTTTATCAAAAAAGACAATTCAATATATGTTTCGTCTGGTATGAATTTGAGTGAATTTATATCAAAATGTGCATCACTCGAATTGTCTGGAATGAGTGATTTGGCAGGAATACCTGCCACAATTGGCGGAGCGATCGTTAATAATGTTGGCGCTTTCAATTCATCAATATCTGATTATATTGATTATGTCGTAGCGATCAACAAAAACAACCCGTCAAAAATAATAAAAATCCCAAAAACAGATTGCAAATTCGGATATCGAAAAAGTATCTTTCAGTCTGGCGATTTTGTGATTTTGAGTGCAAAATTTAGTTTACCTCATGAAACGAAGAACAGAATCAGCAAAGATATAATCTATGCAATCAAACGTAAAAATTCTTCTCAACCATTGGACTTTCCGAGTGCTGGAAGTATTTTCAAACGTGGTAAAATAATACCAGCGAAAGCTATAGACGAATTAGGACTAAAAGGTCTAAAAATCGGGGGAGCTATGATTTCTCCAAAACATGCTGGATACATAATCAATACTGGCAATGCAACTAGCAAAGACGTAATTGAACTAATAAACCTGATTGAAAAACGTATTTTTGACACAAAAAACGTTCAGATTGAGCGAGAAATTGAAATCGTCAAGAAATAAGAAATCAACTAATACATTGATTTCTTCTTTTTTATTAAAAAGATGACAAATTTGAGTTTTATTAAAAAATTTATTTTTTAAAACTTCTTTAGTTAGGTTGATTTATTTTTGAACTAGTGTTATAATATGAGCCAAGGAGAAAATATGGGACTCATTGCAGATTATCATACTCATACAAAATTTTCACGTCATGGTCATGGCAAAGGTAGTATTGAAGAAAATGTTCGTTCAGCATGTGCGAAAGGTCTTCGTCAGATAGCCATCACTGACCATGGATTCAATCAACCACTCTACGGTGTCAGAAGAAAAGATTTTGACCGTGTGATTGAAGAAATTGAAGAAATGCGTGAAAGGTATCCAATAGACATTTTGGTTGGAATTGAAGCCAATCTTATTTCTAGTAAAGGAGATATAGATTTGGACAGCAATGATATCAAAAAAATGGATATTGTGCTCTGCGGTTTCCATAAAATCGTGAAATCAAACAGCAAACGCGAACAATTTGGTTTCATATTCAAAAACATTTTATGTTGTTTGTTCCATCACACAAGCAAGCGCCAACGTGAGAAAAACACAAATGCTTACATCAATGCTATGAGAAATCATGATATTGACATCATTACTCACCTAAATCATTGTTGTAAGGTTGATGTTGAAAAAGTTGCACGTGTTGCAAAAGAAACAAATACTTTGATCGAACTCAACGGCAAAAGACTCGGAATGAGCGACAAAGAAATCTTGAAATGTTATGAACTTGGTTGTAAATTCGTGATCAACAGCGACGCACATTCACCAAAGCGTGTTGGAGAATGCCACAGAGGTCTCGAAGCATGTCTTAGACTTCGAATCCCTGACAGTGCTGTTGTCAATTATAATAGCCTTCCAACTCTCAAAAAGGATAAACTAAAGAAAAGGAGTTAACAAATGCTAGACTGCAAATCACAAATCTTATCTAGTATACCTGACAACAATTGTTGCAGTCATGCTTTCATTAACTCTGTGCTTCTTTCTTGCGCTATTAAACAGGAAAATTCTTATTTAATCAGTGCAAAAAAAGAAATTATCAACAAAATTATCAAAATTATAAGGAATTTCTATCCAAACATCAGCATGAGTATTGTTGATGATTTTTTGATTGTCAAAGATGAAAATCTCGAACTTGAAAAAGAATATATTTTCGATTCATCTTTCATCAATTTGTTTGAAAATGCTTGCGACAAAGCTACTATTGTAAAGACATTTTTTGTTTTGAATGGAAATTTCTATTATAACCCCGACAACAATCAAAACAGCAAAGGATATTCACTTGAAATCAATTTCAAAGACGAAAAATTGTGTGATATTTGCAATAATATTTTGATTGAATCAGGTTTTGAATTAAGAAAAAAGAGAAAATCTTTGTGGATTTCTCTATATTCCAAGAACAGCAATATAATAAGTGATTTGCTGGTATTTTTAGGTGCCAGCTACTCTGCCCTTGATGTACAAAATAGTCTTGCAATCAGAGAAATTCGAAACACAACAAATAGACAAAATAATTGTTTTGAATCCAACCTTGACAAGACACTCAGTGCCAGCAAACTGCAACTTGAAGCAATAAATTATATTATCGACAGATTTTCAATCGATTATTTTGATGAAAATTTGCGAGAAATAGCACTCGTTCGCCTTGCAAACCCTGATGTATCACTAGGCGAATTGAAAACATTGCTCAACAATAACCTTAGTCGTGCTGGAATAAAATACCGCTTGGATAAAATAATCGACATGTACAAAGAATTGAAAGGAGAAAACTAATGAAGCCATTTGTCCATCTACACTTACACACTGAATACTCTTTGCTTGATGGTGCCACTAGAATCAAAAAATTGGTCAAAATGTGCAAAGAATACAATATGCCTGCAGTTGCCATCACTGACCATGGAAATATGTATGGTGCAGTTCAATTTTTTGATGCATGCGAAAGTGCTGGAATCAAGCCTATTTTTGGTACAGAATTCTATGTTGCTGACGATTTGTATAACAAAAATGGCAAACAAAAACTTGCTCACCTAGTTTTGCTCGCAAAAGACGAGACAGGATACAAAAATTTGAGCATGCTTAACACTATTGCATATAGAGATGGATTCTATTACAAACCAAGAATCGACCACAAGACTCTTGAACAATACCACGAAGGACTTATCTGTCTTTCTGCCTGTATGGCTGGTGATGTTCCAAGACTTATTCTTGAACAACAATATGAAAAAGCCGAACAACTTATCCTTTGGTTCAAAAATTTGTTCAAAGATGATTATTATCTCGAAATTCAACATAATGGCATTCCAGAACAAGAGATTGTAAATGAAAAATTGAGAGAATATGCAAAGAAGTTTGGCATAAAAAACGTTGCAACAAATGATGTACACTACCTCAATAAAGAAGATGCTGAAATGCAAGATGTATTGATGTGTGTTGCTATGCAAAAATTTGTTGATGACCCCGACAGACTAAAATTTCCAACTGATGAATTGTATTTGAAAACATATGATCAAATGTTGGAGGGTTTACCAAACGATCAAGAAGCACTAGATATTACGCTTGAAATTGCAGACAAATGTAATTATTCTTTTGAATATGGAAAATACTTATTCCCTCACTATGTGCCTGAAGGTGGATACAACGACGAAGTTGGAAACACACCAAAAGAATATATCATGAACCTTATTGACAAAGGTGTCAAAGAAAAATATGGTGGTTATACTGAAGAAATCACCAAACGTATCGAAACCGAAATGCACGTCATTGAAACTCAAAAATTCATTGAATATTTCCTTATCGTATGGGATTATATCAACGCTGCAAGAAAAATGGGCATGTCTGTAGGTCCAGGACGAGGATCTGGTGCAGGATCTTTGATTGCCTACACTATCGGTATCACCAACATTGACCCACTTAAATTCGATTTGTTCTTTGAACGATTCTTGCACAGCGAACGTGTTTCTGCCCCAGACTTTGATATCGACTTTGAAGATACCAGACGTGAAGAAGTCATTGAATATGTAAAACGCAAGTATGGTGAAGATCATATTGCACGTATAGTTACATTTGGAACTATGAAAGCAAAAAATGCTGTTCGAGACGTTGGTCGAGTAATGCGTGTTCCTTATGCTACTTGTGATAAAATTTCCAAACTTATACCTATGTATAAAAGTCCTATTTTGCCGAAAGCTTTTGGTTTCCATATTCCAAAAGAAGGAGACAAAGATTTTGGTACAGTTTATGCTGTTCCTGAGCTTATTGAAATGTACAATTCTGATCCAGAAGTCAAGAAGATCATTGATATTGCAATCAAGGTTGAAGACTTCCCTCGTCAGAGTTCAACTCATGCATGTGGTGTTATTATTGGTGCCGACGTACTTGATAAGCACGTTCCACTTGCAAGAAATGGCGAAGATATTACCACTCAATATACAGGTGTTGAAATGGAACACTTGGGACATTTGAAAATGGACTTCTTGGGCCTTGTCAACTTGTCGGATATCAAAAATGCAATCAAATATATCAAAGAAAATCATGGTGTCGAAATTGATTTCAACAAATCAAACTATGATGATCCTAACGTTTTCAAACTTATTTCAACAGGAAACACTGATGGTATATTCCAGATAGAATCTGCCGGTTTCAAGAAGTTTATGAAAGAACTTCAACCGACTTGTATAGAAGATATTGTGGCTGCAGTGTCGCTTTATCGTCCAGGACCTATGGATAGTATTCCAAGATACGTTCACAACAAGCATCACCCTGAAGATACTACATATGACCACCCTATCCTTGAACCTATTTTGAAGGTTACTTACGGTTGTATCGTTTATCAAGAACAAGTTATGAAAATATGTCAAGAAATGGCAGGATTTACACTTGGCCAAGCAGACATGATTCGTCGTGCAATGGGTAAAAAGAAACTTGCTGAAATGCTCAAATGGAAGGAAGCTTTCCTGCATGGTCGTGAAGCATTTACTGATGATCATGGCAAGTTTAATCCAGCTATTGACGGAGCGATCAACCGTGGAGTAAGTGAAGAAATTGCCAACAAGATTTGGAACGAAATGGAAGGATTTGCTTCTTATGCATTCAACAAATCTCATGCTGCAGCATATTCGCTTTTAACCTATCAAACAGCATATTTGAAAACTTATTATCTTCCTGAATTTATCACCGCAACTCTTAATGATAGAATTACAAAAACTGATAAATTGAAGTATTACATTGCCTATGCAAAATCTGAAAAAATCGAAGTTTTGCCACCTGATATCAACAAAAGTCAAGTATACTTCTCAACAGATGGAAAAACAATTCGATTCGGTCTCAGTGCTCTCAAAAATGTTGGTATCAACGTGATGGAAGAAATTATTGCTGAAAGAAACGAAAATGGAGAATTTAAAGATTTCACAGATTTTGTTTCTCGTGCAAGCAACCAAGCACTCAACAAGCGCTGTCTTGAATCACTCATTAAATCTGGTGCATTTGACTGTTTTGGCAAGACCAGAAGTCAATTGATGACAGTCTTCCCTATCATTGTAGATCGAGCTCTTTCAAGAAGAAGCGAACTCAGTGATGGTCAGATGAATCTGTTTGGCGATATTATTGAAGATACCAGCCTTTTCGAGGAAGAAGAATGGCCAAAAATGAACGAATATATAAGTTCTGTCAAACTTCAGTACGAAAAAGAAATCGCAGGCACATATCTTTCTGGACACCCTTTAGATGCACATATGGACATAATTAAGAACTATACTTTCACTTCAAGTTTGTTGCCATCAAATGAGATTGAAGATGAAGAAAATCCAATGGAAAATGACTTTAATTCAATTGTTGAAGATAATGATGAACTCTATGGTGGTCTCAAAAATGGAGATATCGTTACATGTGGAGGTGTCATAAGCGAATTCAGACCTTTGCAAACCAAATCCGGAACAAAGATGGCATTCATAACTATTGAAGACCTTACAGGAACGTTTGATTGTGTCATGTTCCCGAAAACTTACGAAAAATTCAAAGACATACTTGCCAATGACGAACTTGTGTCAATCAAAGGTAGATTTACACTCCGTGAAGGACATCCACCAAGCATAACCATTGACAATATTGAACTTCTCAATAACGCGGAATCGACTGAAGAAAATTTGATAGAAGAATTTCCTGTCGAAATCGAAATCGAAAAACCAAAAAGATTGTTCTTGAAATACAATGTGGCTGATGGAATAATACACGAAGCTGTCAAGAAAATTCTAAGTGATTATAGCGGAACAAGTGAAGTTTATGTCAAAGATTCTGGCTCTAATCAAGCTTTCAAAATGAGCACACTTGTCAACATACGCGAAAGTTTGATATACGAACTAGAAACAATCCTAGACAAAGAGAACATTGTAGTTAAATAATAAAAAAACACACTGACTAGTGTGTTTTTTATTAAATTTTTACTATTACTTTTACAAAAGTTTTCTTACCTTTTTTAACAATAACTTCTTGATTATTCTTCAAATTGAACATTTCATTTGCATTGTTTTTCTTTTGCTCATCTATAACAATTCCGCCTTGTTCTATCAATCTTCTCGCCTCACTTTTCGACTTAATTATAGACAAAGCTGACAAGAAATCAACAATATTTATTTCACCTGAAATTTGAATTGTCAATAGTTTTTATTTATTATCTATAATTTTAATTTATCATTTGCACATACGTGCATATTAAAAATCTTCGACTTCGCGTTTGATTTTTGGTTGTTTTTGTTTATAGTTGAAAAGTTTCAATCTACCCTTTGAAAAGGTCGTAACTGCTAATATATAAATACTGCTTACCCCTATAAATGCATATATGAGCCTGCTGAAAATATTAGCTTGCGTACCAAATATTCCTGCAATAAAGTCATATTGCAAAACCCCTATCATAAACCAGTTGATTCCACCCAAACATGATAATAAAAAAGCTGCAAATCTCATACTCACCTCAAAATTAGTATGTTTATCTGCAGCCAAAATATTCAATTATTTTTTATCTTTCTTATCTTTGTCTCCATTGATATTGAAAGCCTTCATGATTTCATCAAGACCCATTGTTGGATTCAACGCTTCATTGAAATCAAATCCACTCTTTGAGACACTGTTCATAACTGATGGAGTTGTTGGAATTGGTCTTGTTTGAGATTTTATTTCTCGTGTTTTTCTTTCAGTATCTACCTTTTTTGTTTCAAAACAATCAATAATATTGTGCAAAAGTTTTTTGATCGGATCATCTGTAACCACTTGAGGTTTTACATCAACTGATAAAACATTTTTTCTATCATTCAAATCACTAAATACCATTGATCTGAATTTATCAGACATATCTTTTAAATTCGTATCATTTTTTAGTTCTGGATATCGTCTATATAGTTCATTGATAATTTGTTCCATTCTAAGATACATCAATCTACTTCTTTGAATATCCAATGAGTATAATTTTTTTCTACTCGCTTCAAGCTGATTTGCATGTTCCATACTTGCAATAATTGCATTTGAAATTGATTGCTCTTTACTCTTGTAATCTTCAATAATAGCAGTAAGTTTTTCAATAGTATCATTTTGTTCTGCTATTCTATTCTGCAATTCAGCAATTTTGCTGTTAAATTCTATTTCTCGTCTATCCATTATTACTCCTTTTTTTATGCACAAGTGTATTGAACGTGAAATATAGAACGAACCACACTATCAGCAATGTTATCATAAGCCAAAATTTGATTATACCCAATGAATACAACAATGTTATCGCTCCGAATCCAAGCAAAAGTAAGAATACCTTAAGCATAACTTTTTCTTTGAAATAAATTGCAGTACACAAGCTCGCAAATGAGAAAGCAAAAATATAATAAGGCCAGAATTCATTAGCACTCCAGCCAAAATACACTCCTCCGAAATATAAAAGTCCATTCAAGAGACCACATAAGAAAAATGCTATTCCAAGGAACATACTACTATCAAGTTTAAGCGTTACAGCACGTGCAATAAGCAAGGCACCAATAAGCATCATTGTTACAGAAAAACTGATTCTGAAAAACGGGAAATTTATTGGCAATAAATCAAGAATAAAACATACCAAATTCACGCCAAGTATTGAAAAATATAATATCTTCGACTTCTTACCCATTTTTCTTCTCCTTTTTTGTTTTGATAATGTTGAATACAATTATCGCAACACCTATTACAATCATAACAATGCTCAACAATTGTGAAATCCTTATATTTGTGTTACCTAGATATAAAGAATCTCCTCTTATTCCTTCAATTAAACTTCTTCCTACACCATACCATATCAAATATGTTGCCGTTGGAATTCCAAGTGATTTTGTCTTATTAAACACAAATATAAGCATAGCAAAACCAATAATATTCCATGCACTTTCATAAAAGAATGTTGCATAATGCCAAATACCATCAATCTGAATACTTATCGGGAAAAATTGGAGACTTTCTTGTGTTACTATTTCACCAAAGCAACACCCTCCAAAATAACATCCTATTCTTCCAATCGCCTGACCCAAAGCAAGTCCCGCAACAACAATATCAAATAAGTTCAAAAAGCTTTTTTTGTGTATTAGCGAATACAACAATCCACCTATAATTCCACCTATAATTGAGCCAATCACAGCAAGTCCACCATCAGTAAATTTGAAGAATTCAGAAAATGATATTTCTTGAAAGTAAAATATGCAATAATATATTCTAGCGCCCAAAATTGCCAAAGGGAAAACATACAAAGCAAGCACAACAATATCATCAGATTTTATATTTCTCTTTTTTGCCAAATAACAGGTCATCAATAGCCCCGCCACCATTCCGAGTGCCAAAAGAAGACCATACATTGTAATGGTCAAATTCCCTATTGAAAACAACTCATTTTTTGGTGTAAAGTGCAATATCATCAATATTAGTATAAAAATATTTCTATAAAAAAGCAAGCAAAAATCTGTCTTACTCTGTTTTATAAAAAAATCGACAATATTTTTACATCAATCTTCGCTCGTATATCAAAAAAATTTGTAATTGTTTTACAGAAATTTTTAGACTTTTGAATAATTTTATGGTATAATTATCTCATGAATTACAATTTATCAAAAGATTGGAGCGAAATACTTTCAAATCGTTTTCCTATGGAATACAAACGAGAACTTTTCTCTTGGTTAGAAAATGAATATAATACAAAAACAATTTTTCCACCAAAAGAAAAAATTTTTAATGCACTTAATTTCGTTTCTCCAAAAGATATAAAGGTTGTCATTATCGGCCAGGACCCATACCATACAAAAGGTCAAGCTGATGGTCTTGCTTTCAGTTGTCATAACAACACGCCTCAACCAAGTCTGAGAAACATTTTCAAAGAAATTCATGATGATTTAGGCATCGAAATGTCAAGTTCAACCGACCTTAGTCCTTGGGCAAAACAAGGAGTTGTTCTTCTCAATACAAGTTTGAGTGTAATCGAGCATTTGCCAGCCAGCCATTCGAACAAACTTTGGCACCAATTCACGACAGAAGTTGTGAAAATAATCAACGAACTCAACCAGCCAATAGTGTTTCTTCTATGGGGAAATCATGCAAAATCTTTCTTGCCAATTCTCAATAATCCAAACCATCTGGTTTTATCTTCTGCTCACCCTAGTCCATTCTCAGCATATAACGGATTCTTTGGTAATAAGCATTTCAGCAAAACCAACGAATTCCTCACTAAAAACAATCTCCAACCAATCGATTGGCAAATCTAGTGAAAATATATCGAAAATTTATTGACAAATGCGGAATGGTTTGATAAAATTATGACAATGACATTATTTAGCATAATCATATATACTATTATTATAGGCAATATTATTTTACCATCTAAAAAGAAGTAGATGTGCGTTTTGCCTGTCATGAATTAAATAAAAATTACAAAATGTCGGCAAAGCGCTGACATTTTTTGTAGTAATCAGTTTGACAACAAATAAAAAAAGGAGCAATGATTTAATTATGAAAAAAGAACAAGGAAACCTTAATTATGTCGAGATGGAAAATCAAGTTTTGAAATTTTGGCAGGATGAGAAAATCTTTGAAAAATTAAAAGAACAAAACAAGCGTACAGGCAAATTTTTTGCCACCCTTGATGGCCCAATCACAGCAAACTATAATATGGGTCTTCATCATGCATATAATAGAACTTTCAAAGATGCTATGATTAAGTTCGCTGCGATAAATGGTTGTGATGAACATTTCCAAAATGGTTTCGACGCACATGGTCTCCCTGTCGAACTCCGTGTAGAAGGTGAACTTGGCTTAAACAGCAAAAAAGATATTGAAGCCTATGGCATAGACAAATTTGTTGAGAAATGCTTGCAAACCGTTGATAAATACTCAAAAAGTCAAACTCAAAGTTCTATTCGTCTTGGACAATGGATGAATTGGGATGACAGTTACTATACAAACAGCGACAACAATATCACCACCATCTGGCATTTCCTCAAAAAATGTCAAGACAAAGGTTATATTTCAAACAGCCATCGTATTATGCGTTGGTGTACTCGTTGTGGAACAAGTTTATCCGATCACGAAATGAGTGATCAAGATGCTTATAAAGACGTAACTTGCCTTGCAATTTTCTTCAAATGCCCAATCAAAGATAGCAACAACGATATGTTGGTATGGACCACTACACCATGGACATTGTCAGCAAATGTGGCCATTGCTGTAAATCCTGAACTTGATTATAATATCGTCAAAATAAAATCAAGTGATCGTAACGTCATTGTTTGCGCAAACGTTATGAAAGTTTTAAAAGATGACGTTGTTGAAGTTGTAAAGACTATAAAAGGTAGCGAATTGGTTGGTTTGACTTATGATACATGCTTCCCTGAGCTCAGCGAACAAAACTTTGAGCACAAAATTGTTGCTTGGGATTTGGTTGATTCAAGCGAAGGTACAGGTGCTGTACATATCGCTCCTGGATGTGGTGATGCCGACTTTGAACTTGGAAAACAATTAGGCTTGCCAAACGTAATGCCAATTGATGAAGCTGGTATTTATTACAGCAACTTTGGAATATTTGCTGGCAGAAATGCCAACACGGATGAATTGCGTGATTTCGTATTCGAAGAAATGAAAAAACGTAACAAATTGTATTACACTCACAAATATACACATGCTTATCCTCACTGTTGGAGATGTAAAAATCCATTGTTGTTCCGCCTTGTTGATCAATGGGTTATCAAAATGGACGAACTTCGCCCTCAACTCATCAATGCAATTGAACCTGTAAAATTCAGTCCTGACTTTATGAAAAAGCGTATGTTGGACTGGTTGAATAATATGGGAGACTGGGCAATCAGTCGTTCTCGTTATTATGGTCTACCACTTCCATTCTACCCTTGTAAAGAATGTGGAGAATTGACTGTTGTTGACAGTCTCGAAACATTTAAAAAATTGTCTAGCGCTGAAGAAGTTGAATCATTACCACATCTTCATAGACCTTATATTGATAAAATCAAAATCACTTGTCCTCACTGCGGAAGCAAAGTCGAACGTATCAAAGAAGTTGGAGATTGCTGGCTTGATGCTGGTATCACTCCATTTAGTACAAAGAAATATTTCACTGACAAAGATTTCTTTGAAAAGAATTTCCCTGTGGAATGTGTAATTGAAGGAAAAGAGCAAGTTCGTTTGTGGTTCTATTCTTTGTTGGTTATGAGTGTTGTTCTCACCGGAAAAGCACCATACAAACGTATCGGATGCACTCCTATGCTCCTTGCTCAAGACGGAAAGAAATTGAGTAAATCAAGTCCTAACAACATTCCACTTGATACTGCATTTGAAGAAATTGGTGCAGATATTATCAGATACAATTTTGTTGCTACTCCTCTCATCAATGACGTAAAATTCGGAAGAGACACATGTGATGAAGTAAAACGCAAAATATTAGGTTTGTGGAACGCGTACATTTTCTTGAATACTTATGCTTGCATTGATAAGCCAGATTTGACCAATTTCACTCCTGATGAAAGCAGTTTGACATTTATGGACAAATGGTTGATCAATCGCATAAACGAATTCACTGAAAATGCTCACAATTGTTACTCAAATCAAGATTTTGGTGGAGTTAGCAAAGATTTTGAAATGCTTGTTGACGAATTGACAAACTGGTATATCAGAAACAATCGTCGTAGATTCTACAAGAGCGAAGACAATATCGACACAATGAACGCTTATTTCTGCTTGCACTATGCAATCAAAAACATATCTATGGTTATGTTCCCAATCATACCATTTATAAGCGAATATTTGTGGCAAAATGCGGTGAAATCTCTTGACAATAACGCTGAAGAAAGTGTTGCACTACACCGCTATGCAATCGCAGAATTTAAAGTAAAAGACGAAGGTTATACTCTCTTGACAGACTATGTTCGTGATATATTCACAATGGCAAGCAAACTCAGAAATGAAAATCAAATCAAAGTGAAACAACCACTTAAAACTATGTATATCAATGGTAATGAAGATGTTGCTCGTGCTGTTGAATTGTACCGTGATATCATTAAAAGTGAACTCAATATCAAAAATGTTGTTATGGAACAAGATAATTCAAAATTCAATATCGAATTCTTAGGCCTTGATTTCCGTAAAGCTGGCGCTGTGCTTAAAGGTGATGTACAAAAAGTGAAGAACTATTTGTCAAATGCAACTGATGATGAAATGTCAAAAATGGTAGCTGGTTATAAAAATGGTAGTGTTGATATACACGAATTCACAAATCTTGCCAGCGAATTATTCACTCTTAACACTAAAGCAAAAGATGAATTTGTAATTTCTAATGAAAATGAAATTACAGTCGTTCTTGATATCACAATCGATCGTGAATTGATGCTTGAAGGTTTGGCTCGTGAGCTTATCCGCTCTGCTCAAGTAATGAGAAAAGATGCTGGATTCAATGTTGAAGATAGAATTATTGCTGAATTCTCAACAAATGGAACTGATTTGAACGAAATATTAAATAAATACATGGACAAAATCAAATCAGAACTTTTGATTAAAGAAATTGCAGTATTTGACGATTCAGAATATTCAAGTACTATTGAAATAGGCGACGAACAAATCACTATTAAAATCAAAAGATAAAATAAAAAACACTTTGCAAAATCGCAAAGTGTTTTTTTAAATTAAAATTTTACTGAATCAGATTATATTAACGAATTTTTGAATCTTTCATGATTTGAATTGGACGTCTTTTTGAGAATTGAATCATTGGAACAAGTACAGCTATTCCAACAACCAACACTGTCAATCCAAATGTATACAAGAAACTCAAAGCGTTTACATTGAATATATTGAACACCAATCCTGTAACAGCTTTGCTATTAAGTATAGCACTCATCACACCAGTCATAAGGCTAGCACCAATGAATACTGTTCCAGCAACCATCATAGCAGTCATCAAGAATATCTTCATAATATCGCCTTTTGTTGCACCAAGAGACAATAACAATCCATTATCCTTTCTTCTATCTTCAATGATATTATTAATGAATGTATACATCAAAACAGTTGAGAACACAGCTGTAATAATTGCACACACTAACAATGCACTTGAGAAGGTTTCAATCTTGCTTGTAAAATCATCTATATCTTCACTTGCAAGAGAGCTATATTCATAACCATTGTTTGTCATAATTCTGATCATGTCAGACAATTCTTTAACTTTTGCAGTTGATACCACAACACTTGTTGTAGGATACATACTATCTCTTACAACACCTTCGTAAATAGTTTCATCAATTGCAGCATAAGGTTTACCTGTAAACATGTCAGCAGAAACTTCGAATACACTGTCTGTATTATTTACACTAACAATTTCATATCTCTTTGATTCTCCACCAGCAACACTGATGTGTATAGTTGTATTGCTCTTTCCTGTATCTTTAAACACATCACCAATTGACTTTGAATCTTGACCACCGAAGTAATCAACATTAAGTGCAGTTTCTGGTTTGAATATATCATTGTAAACTGTATAAGGAATGCTGATTTTATTTCCTCCTAACGAATCTGATTTTTTGAACGTTTCAGCAGTCAAATCAACATCACCATAAGTTGCATGTGTTATAACAATATTGATATTATCAATTCGGTTCACAGAAGATACCAATGCGTTAACAAATCCATCTTCTCCACCTTTAACATGTCCTACAGTATATAAATTCTTGTAGAAGTATTCATATTCTGTTTTATCTGCTCCCTTTTTAAGTTCAAAATCAGAATTGAGATAATCTTTATAATTTGTTTCGTATACACCTGTGATGTAAACGTATTGAGTTTTTTCACCTATCTGAATTCGATGTGTGGCAAAATCATTATAAGAATTCAACACCTTGAAAGATTCTTGTTCTGTAGTCGTTTTTACATATGAACCGTATTTCAAAATCAAGTCTGCTATATAATCAGAAACAACAATTCCAGATACTTTGTCTTCGATTGGATATGCACCATATACCAATCTTTGACCAAATGTATTCTTTCCATCAATCAATACATTTTCAACTTCCATTACACTTGAAATAATTGCTTTTGAAGTGTTTGGATCATGTTTGTTTGTTTCAGTTTGAATACCGATTGGTAAATTTGTTTGAGTATTTTTGTAGAATTGATATCCACTCATTTTGTCATAAATTTTACTGTAATCTTCGTTCGTTATTTTTCCATCATCTGTGAAAGATATGTATTTTACTTTACTTTCATGTGTGAAGTTTGCTTGAACATCATATCCGTCATAACTTTGAAGAATATAGAATGTACTAAACATCAAGAGTGAAACAATTGACAAAACTATACAAATGATTGATCTAAACATTCTCAATTTCAAGTTACCAAATGATAATTTCATAAGGTTTTTGTTTCCAATTCTTCCATATCTATCAAAAGACATTGGTTTCACGTCTTTACTCTTGATTCTTGTTGTAGGAATTGGATCAGAATCAGCATCAACCTTACCTTCTTTAAGTTTGATTGTTCTATCCGCATATTTTTTCACAACAGTGTCATCATGTGAAACAGCCACAACTAAAATATCTTCACTCAACTTCTTGAGCACTTGCCAAATCAATTCAGCATTTTCTTTGTCCAAGTGTCCAGATGGTTCATCAACGAAGAAAACTTTTGGTTCTTTTATTAAAGCTCTTGCCATACAAACTCTTTGACGTTGTCCACAACTGAGTTCGTTCGGTTTTGACAATTTCTTATCCCCAATCTTGAGAACATCAAGAATGTTAGTGATAGTATCATCACTCAATTTCTTTCCATTAAATTCTGCACCAAGTTTAATATTTTCGATAACATTAAGATCCTCAATGAGATTGTTATCTTCAAACATAAAACTTGAATAATTTGCTCTATAAGCAAACATTTCAGAATCTGTCAAAGAATTAAGATCAATACCATTAATTAATATTTGACCTTTGTCATAACTGTCAAGACCTGATAAGACATTAAGAAGTGTACTCTTACCATTTCCACTTTCACCCGTAATAAAAATCAAGCCTTCGTCTGGCAATGTCAAAGTAACATTTTTCAAGCCTTCGAAATCTTGATTATGATTATGATATGTCTTAGTTAAATTTTTAATTTCTATCATACTTTTCCCCCTTAATAAGCATTATGAAATTGTATTCAAAATTTATTTGCCACTAATCTTGTCTTAATAATAACAAATTTATTATTAATTAGTCAAACAATTTTACGACATTTATCTACATTTTTTATGACAAAAATTACCATATTTACTATTTTTTTCGATACAAAACATTTTTTAAATATATTTATACCTTAGTAAATTCATTTGTAAAATATTTTTTTATGTGTTAGACTAATAAAAAGGAAGTAATTATGAAAAAATTTTTTAAAGAATTTAAAACTTTTATATCAAAAGGTAATGTGATTGATTTGGCTGTTGGTTTAATTATTGCTACAGCTTTCAATAAAATAGTATCAAGTTTGGTTAATGATTTGATTATGCCACTTATTACTTATTCTACAGGAAAGTCAAGTTTGTCCGCTTTGAGTATCGTTCTCAGACGTGATGCTTCTGGCGCTCCTACTCTGACATGGGCATATGGTAATTTTATCCAAACCGTAATCGACTTTTTGATTATTGCATTCTCTGTGTTTATGATGGTAAAGGTGATAAATGCTTCTAGAGAAAGATTGAAAGATTTGAACGAATTCCTTGAAATGCAATCTAAAAAAGAAATTCGTGAGCAAAAGAAAATAATCAAAGCACAAGCAAAAGCAGAAAAGAAGAAATTCAAAATTTTGTGGAAAGAACATCTCGCAGAACAAGAAAGAATCAAACAAGAAAAAGCAAAGTTGGCAATGGAAGAAAAGTTACGTCTTGAAGCAGAAGAAAAACTCAAAAACCCAAGTGAAAAAGAACTCTTGACAGAAATAAGAGATTTGTTGAAAGCACAAAATTCAAAAAAATCTAAATAATTTAAAAAAACTAGCAACTTTGCTAGTTTTTTCATTATTTTTCCTGATTTTATACAACTATATTGAAAATTCTTCCTGGAATATAAATAATTTTCTTATATCCACCTTCAACATAAGAAGCAACTTCAATCAAAGCTTTTTCTTTAATTTCTCCTTCTGATGCAGACTTGTTGACAGTGATTTTTCCTCTCAATTTTCCGTTGATCTGAATAGGAATTTCAACTTCATCAACAATCATTTTTGTTTCATCATATTTAGGCCATGCTTCATAGGAAATTGTACCTGTGTGTCCCAATTCTTGCCACAATTCTTCAGTTATATGAGGACATATTGGATTCAACAACTTCACAAAATCTTCTGCATATTCTCTTGGGAAAATAGTCTCCTTCGATAATGCATTGATAAATATCATCATTTGAGAAATAGCTGTATTGAAATTGAGTGTTTCATAGTCTTCAGTAACCTTTTTCACTGTTTGGTGATACACAAGATCTAGATTTTTGTTTTCTTGATCTACGATTTGTTTTTCTTGATATATTCTATATATCTTATCCAAGAATTTTCTTGATCCTGCAACTCCATTATCGTCCCAAGGTTTTGAAGCCTCGATAGGCCCCATAAACATTTCGAACAAACGAAGTGTATCTGCACCATATTTCTCAACAATATCATTTGGATCTACCACATATTTTGGATATCTCTTACCCATCTTTATTCCATTTGCGCCAAGAATCATGCCCTGATGAACAAGTTTTTTAAATGGTTCTTTGCATGGTGAAATACCTTTTTCATACAAGAAATTATTCCACATTCTTGAGTAAAGCAAATGACCTACAGCATGTTCAGGTCCACCCATATAAAGATCTACCGGCATCCAATGTTTCAACAACTCTGGATTTGCCAATTCTTTGTCATTATGCGGATCTATATAACGCAAATAATACCAACTTGATCCAGCTGCACCAGGCATAGTACTTGTCTCTCTTTTTGCAGGTTTTCCATCAACAATAACATTGACCCAATCATCTTTCTTTGCCAATGGACTGCTTCCATCTTTTGCTGGTTTGTAGTCTTCAATATAAGGAAGAAGAAGTGGCAACTCATCATCACCGATAGACTTAGTCGTACCATCTTCAAAATGTACCACCGGAACAGGTTCTCCCCAATATCTTTGACGAGCAAATATCCATTCATGAATACGATAGTTCACTTTCTTTCTTGCTATACCCATCTTCTCGAGTTTCTCTGTGATTGCAACTTTTGCTTCTTCGACAGTGAGACCAGTAAACTCTTCACTATTGATCAACTTGCAACCTTTGCCAAGATAATCTTGCTTTTCAAAAGCAGATTCACTCACATCTCTACCATCTATGACTTGAATCATTTCAATATTATGAGCAATAGCATACTCGAAATCTCTTTGGTCATGACTTGGCACTGCCATAACTGCACCATCAGCATATGAAGCCAAAACAAAATCTCCAATAAACACTTTCACACGTTTATTGTTGACAGGATTGATCGCATAGATTCCTTTAAGTTCACAACCTGATTTTCCTTTGTTCAAATCTGTACGTTCCAAATCTGATTTTTTGTTTGTTTCATCAATATATGCCTGTACTTCATCCCAATTTTCAATATGATCTTTCAATTTTTGAACAAGTTTGTGTTCTGGAGCAAGCACCATGAAAGTTATTCCATAAATAGTTTCTATACAAGTAGTAAATATTGAAAGTTTTCCACCAAGTTCAAGTTTGAAGTCAACTTCAACACCTTCAGATTTTCCAATCCAATTTCGTTGCATAGCTTTTGTTGATTCTGGCCAATCAATTTCATCAAGACCTTTGAGCAATCTTTCTGCAAAAGCAGGCGTATCAATAACCCATTGTCTCATATTTTTCTTGACAACCGGGAAACCGCCCCTTTCACTCTTACCGTCAACAATTTCATCATTGGCAAGCACACAACCAAGTTCTTCACACCAATTCACAGGCATGTCTATAAATTTTGCATAACCGTCGTCATACAAACGCTTGAAAATCCATTGTGTCCACTTATAATATTCTGGTTGATGAGTTGAAATACATCTATCCCAATCAAAAGAAAATCCCAAATTTTTGAGCTGATTAATGAAATATGCCATATTAGATTCTGTGAATGTTCCTGGGTGCTTGCCTGAATCCAAAGCAAATTGTTCAGCCGAAAGACCGAACGAATCGAATCCCATTGGATGCAATACATTGTATCCTTGCATTCTCTTCATTCTTGAAACAATGTCTGTCGCAGTATAACCTTCTGGGTGTCCTGCATGAAGACCTGAACCTGATGGATAAGGAAACATATCCAATGCATAAAATTTTGGACGAGAAAAATCCCAAACATCAGTTTTGAATGTTTGATTGTCCTCCCAATATTTTCTCCACTTATTCTCAATCTCAATATGTTTGTATTCTTTCATAAGAACTCCTTTGTTCAATAAAAAATTGACAGCGATTGTGCTGTCAAACTATATTTTCAGCACAACCAAAAACTGTGCCTAAATCTAGGCACCCTAACGCAATAGTAATGCTGAATTTCTTATTTTCATGCTTACATAATATCACAAAGATAATTTGTTGTCAACAAATTTACACTCAAGAAAAAATTTTTTGTGAAGTTTTATTATCTCTTTACGAAACTATTACACCCTGCTCTGTTTTTCTCACTTCCAACAAAAATTCCATTTGAAAAGCATTCTCCACTTTTGTTGAATATGCAATCTTTATCTTCACACATAATATTCATATTTTTACAATGATGATAAGGAGCAACATCTGGTTCATGTGAAAACATATCTTTTGAAACATCTTCAACAATTTTATTGTTGTCTATTTTTATATCATCACAATAAGCGATCTTATCTATCTGGAGATTTTTTCTGCTACACTTTGATTTTTCATTATAGATACAACTATATTTCCTACAAACTACGTCCATAAGAATATTTTTCCATAAAAAATAAAACTTATACTTTTGATTTGACATTTTGATAATTCTTTTGTAGAATTAAGTCATAAAGGAGATAATATGAAAATTATTCTTATCAAAGACCTCAAAGGTAAAGGCAAAGCGGGAGACATTATCGACGTTAATCCAAACTACGCATTGAATGTTCTCATCAAACAAGGTATTGCAAAAGAAGCAAACGCAAGCAACCTCAATGACCACAAAGGTCAGGTTGAAGCAAAAGCTTTCCATCATGGCGAAATGGTGAAAGAATTTCAGGCAATAGCTGACAGAATCAGAAACAAAAAATATAATTTCACTCTCAATGTTGGCGCTAATGGAAAAGCATTCGGATCGGTAACAAAACAAGAAATTTTAAACAAACTTATTGCAGATGGATTGAAAATTGAAAAGAATATGATCAAAGATTTTGAACCAATCAAAGGTGTTGGAGAATATAAAATCACACTTCAAT
The DNA here is from genome assembly GCA_017505165.1 of Clostridia bacterium. Classification (GTDB taxonomy): domain Bacteria; phylum Bacillota; class Clostridia; order Christensenellales; family UBA1242; genus Onthoplasma. The sequence continues at coordinate 23,085 of JAFVPU010000138.1, read as the reverse complement.
TCATCAAAGAAGTTTCTGTTGATATCATAGCAAACGTAAATATTAAATAGGAGACAGAAATGAACGACATAAAATATGCTAACTTAGAAGATTTAAAAGTATTTATAGAAAAATTAGGTTGGATATGGTGTGATAAAATTGTTGTTGGAAGCAAGAAAAAGACAGCTGAACTTATAGACTTTGAAGAAGGAGCAAACTTAATCGTTTATGACAATCTTATGACTGATGAAAAATTCTTAAACGTGTATTTCACCGACCATGTTTTCCAAGTGTATAAAAATAATCCAAATAAAAAATGTGATTTTGACGATTACTCTCTTGAGTGGCAAAATTTCTTGTTGGAAAGAAAAGATAAAAATTACACAATTGAAACATATCTAAAATCAGTAATAAAAAATAAATCTGATGAAAAAATTTATAGCGAAAAATTATCTTTAATACAAAAACAAATAGAAAATTTGAAATTTGAAAAAACTCTTGCTATGTCTAAAACAAACACCTTAATTTTAAATGCTAAAAGACATCTTAACGAAAAAGAAATTAATGAATTAGACAAAAAAGCAAACGAAACAACTAAGAACCTATAAAAAACACAGACTAATCTGTGTTTTTTTAATTCTCTCTACCTAATAAATAATCAACAGTAACTTCAAAATATTCTGCCAAAGCAAACAGACACTCGGCACTTGGCAATCTTTCTTTCAAATTCCAACTATTGATTGTAGATCTAGGAATAGCTGTATTTTCTGACAAAACTTTCATATTGATATTCTTGTCTTCCATCAATTCTTTCAATCTTTCCATAAAAACTTTATAAATACTTTCTGGTTTCTTCATAAAAATATTTTGACACATTTATGTCTTTTTTACTTGACAAAACACAATTGTGTCTTTATAATATAATTATCTAACGTTAGACTATGGCTAGGAATACCGAGATGGCAAATGCATGCCAGTGTCAAGCAGGTAGTACACCATAGCAAAAAAACCGCTTTTATAAGCGGTTTTTTTGTTTACTACTTCTTTTTCTTGAAAATATCTTTGAAAAGTTCTTTCTTGATTTCCTCAATTTCTTTTTCAGTTTGAGCTTTTGTCAATGTTTCTTCCTTTTCTTTCTCTTGGAAGTAAACTCTAGGTTTAATCTTTGTGTTGATTGGTTTTGGAGCAACTACTTTCTTTTGTTTTTGAGTCATAATATCATCAACTTCTTTCTCGATTTGCTCATAAGCTTTGTCTATTTTTTCATTTATTTTACTCATAAATACCCCCTATATAAATCTTAAAGCCCCAAATCATTTTCAGATTTTATAGTATCAATCAATTCATCACTTTTCTTTTTGAGTTTTTCGATTTTCTTGTTCTTTGAAGCCTCATTCTTATCAATTTGTTTTTGAGCAACCTCAAGGCTTGCTTCAACCTTATTGTCTCTCAATTCAGCATAATGTTGAAGTGCTTCGTTATATTTAATTTCAAACTCTTTTATCAATTCTGAATATTTCTCATCAACTATTATGCCAACTCTTTCATCAGTAAGTTTCTTTGCTATTTCTTCACGTTTTGGAATTGATGAATTGTGCAATTTTTGACCCAATTTTGTCTTTACTTTTCCTGCCAACAAATCTTTCAATGTGTCTCTAACAACTTTGTTTTTCAATTCCTTATTATTGTCAGGATATGCGTCCTTAGGGAATTTCTTGTCTATTTCTTTCAATCTTGCCTTCATAACTTCCATGAAAGTTTTTGATTCATCTTTTTGGAAATTTTTTAATCCCATATCTTTTGATACAGCCATGAATATATATGAACGGAGTTCATCTGTGTCAACTTCTAATGCTTCAAGAGCTTTTTTGCTTCTGTGTTGTTCCAAAATCTTTGTCGCAGTTGCTTCGGTCTTCTTATATTGCAAATTGATTTCATTTTCTCTATTTCCATGAAGTTTGAGTGCTTCAGAATTCAATTCATCTGTTTTTTCTTGCAATTTATTAGATTCACAGAATAATACATATCCTGCTACTGTTTTGGCAGAAGCACTAAATTCAGAGATATAATCTTTTATTTCAACTTTCAATTGATCCTGTTTTTGTTTACGTTCTTGAGGATCTGCAATTGAGTTAATTTCATCAACTTTCGCTTGCAACAAAGCATTTGAATGTTTGATCATAATCTTGAGATATCTCTTTGCTGTAGCAGCATCAAGTTGAGTTAACATGTTCATTATAGAAGGTACATGCAAAATATTAGTTTTCACCATAGACAATATATCTGCTGGTGCCATTTTCTTTGCGTTAACACGAATCCATATTGCCGGATTATTCTTTACTGCAATTTTGGCAAATTTGCCATATTGAGTTTTGTTTTGAATATGATCACCAGAAAGAATTTCATCAACATATTTTTCTGCTTTTGGATTCTTTGCAATCATCATCATTTTGTCAATATCTTTAACAATATATTTGTTGTATAATTTATCAGCAAGTATGCGAGCATTTGGATCTTTGCTTGCCAATAAACTATTAAATAAGTGTATAAACATATTATTATCATTATTGATATAGTCTTTGAACAATCCCATTTCAATAACTTGAATAGGATTTTCCACAATCATCTTTTTTATGAAATTTTCATTTTTCATCAAAGACTCAAAAGATTCATCTACAATATCTTTGATAGTTTTTACATATCCACCATCAATATGTTCGATAGTAACATTAACTTCTGTTTTTACTCTCTTTTTGAAATCTTCGATTTTGTCCAAAATTGCATCTGCACAATCTTTCTTGACAAAATTGAGATTACCTCTTCTGAGATGCAACAAACGCATCAGTGGAGATTGTTCTCCTGATTCCACTGCTGAAACAAGTTCTTCTTTTACGTATTTTTTGATAGAATCAGCGGTATAACTATATACCACCTTATTTTCACCTTTTCCTTCTGAAAGTCTAACAATTTCATTTGTTTTAGCCATAAACCCTCCATAAATATATTTATATATTACAAAATATTTTATTTATTGTCAATATATTCATAAAAAAAAGGTGCTTAATACTGCACCTTTTCGCTTACATATTCAACCAACTTCTCAATCGGAAGACGGATTTGTTCCATTGTGTCTCTATCACGAATTGTAACAGAGTTATCTTCCAATGTATCAAAGTCTATTGTAACACACATTGGTGTTCCGATTTCATCTTGACGACGATAACGTTTACCGATTGAACCTGCTTCGTCATATGTTACCATGAAATTCTTGCTAAGTTTGCGATAAACTTCCATTGCTTTTTCGCTCAAATTCTTTTGAAGCGGAAGCACAGCCACCTTGTATGGAGCGATTGCTGGATGGAAATGCATAACAACACGTGTATCACCACCCTCGAGAGTTTGTTCGTCATATGCTTCACACAATACTGCGAGAGTCAATCTATCTGCACCGATAGAATATTCCACTACATTTGGAATATATTTTTCGTTTGTATATGGATCGAGATAAAGCATTGATTTTCCACTGTATTCTTGATGACGACTGAGGTCCCAATCTCCACGGTGGTGGATACCATTGAGTTCTTCCCAACCGATAGGATACAAGAATTGAATATCGCAAGCTGCTTTCGCATAGTGAGCAAGTTTATCATGATCATGATAACGCAAATGTTCTGGATTGAATCCAATTGAAAGCAAGAAATCCAAAGCTTTTTTCTTATAAACTTCATAGTCAGCAAGACTATTTTCTGCCTTGCAGAACCATTGATGTTCCATTTGTTCGAATTCAATTGTTCTGAAAGTGAAGTTTCCTGGAGTTACTTCATTTCTAAACGCTTTACCGATTTGAGCAATACCAAAAGGTACTTTTGCTCTCATACTACGTTGGACATTAAGGAAATTGACAAATTCTCCTTGTGCTGTTTCTGGACGAAGATAAATAAGATTTTGTCCTTCATCTGTTACACCACGAGATGTTGAGAACATAAGATTGAAATTACGAATATTGGTCCAATCACACTTTCCACACTTTGGACAAGGAACTTTGTTGTTATAAATATATTGTTCCATTTCCTCATTACTCATCAAATCTGGATTGACAGTCTTCTTGCTATGAGCATCAATCAAATTGTCTGCTCTATGACGAGTTTTACAACACTTACAATCCATCTTTGGATCCGAAAAAGACGCGGTATGACCACTTGCATCCCACACTTTACTGTTCATAAAAATATCAGCATCAACACCGAAAGAATTGTCTGCTTCTTGAACAAACTTCTTCCACCAAGCACGCTTGATATTATTCTTCAATTCAACTCCAACAGGACCATAATCCCATGTGTTTGCAAGACCATCATAAATCTCACTTCCTGGAAAAATAAATCCACGATTTTTACATAAATTAACTATTTTGTCAAAACTTCCCATAATTTTCTCCTTTAATTTGTTTTGCGTTGCGCTTGCGTAATAGCAAGCAAATTTAAGGATTTATTATATCGAACTTGCTTCGATATTTTAAATTCCTCCTATTTATTTTTTCATTTTGAATTTTTGCAACCAAGTTTGATTTTGATTTCAAATAAAAAATCCCTATGCAAACTAATTGCATAGGGACGATAAATCTACTTACCGCGGTTCCACCCTAATTGGATAATCCCACCTTAATTTCTTATTACGTCAAGAGGAACGGATATCTTTTCAATATCTCCCAGTGAATCGCCACTTCACTCATTGGATTATAACAATTATATAGTTATAAAATTATTTTGTCAATCAAATTTCACAACTTTATAAAGTTTATTTTGTACTTGTTGATTCTTTATTTTTTTCTGCTTCTTCTTGAGATTGTTTCTTTGCTTCTTTTTCTTTTTGAATCACATCATTATAGCTTTCTGCTATCTTTTTGAGTCTTTCTTCTTGCTCTTTCTTCAATCCTTTTATATTGAGGAAATTCTCCAAATTTGTTTTTATATATTTTTTGACCAATTTTCTATCGTTTTCTCTAACATTATCAGTTTCTAATAATTTAATCGCTTTTCTGATATTCTTTACAGAATTTGCACTTAATGTTTCCTCAACGACACCAACTGGTTTAAATGATATCTCTGTTGCTCCCGGATTGGTTTTTGATGCTTTTTCAACCTCTTTGTATACAGCAATCTCAAAGTCTAATCCTGCAATTTTTGTTTCAGTCTTAACATCTTCATGAGTTGCAACTGCTTCTTCCTCTTTCGCTTTTGGTTGAGGTTTCTTTCTTTCCTTCTCGTCATTCATTCCAGAGTGATATGAATGTGTGATAACTTCGTCATAATTAACTCTTGTTTCACTTGCAACATCAATCAAATCGCTGATTATCTTGTCATTTTCTTCTTTTTTGATTTTTCCTATTGTGCACTTGAAGTCCTTGCCTATTTTCAACTCTTTATCCACAACACTTTCTTTGATTTCAGCTTGTCTTTGTTGACTAACTTTCTTTCTAACCTTGGGCATTTCACCTTGTTTTGCAATAACAAATCCTTTGACAGTATTTATAGCATCTATTATTTCTTGATATTTTTCATCTTTTGGTTTGATAACACCTTTTGCAACATAATTGTACAAATGCTTTTGATGTTCGTCGAATTTTGCATTATACTCATCTCTTGTTATTTTGCCTCTTTTCATATCTTTGAGCAATTTTTTAAGATCAGCTTCTTCTTTTTGCATTTCGACTTTAAATATCTTATATTCCTCAATATTTGATTCATCAATTGGGGTCTTCTTTCCGCCTTTGATTTCAAAGTCTGCAATGGTTTTTCCACCAGCAAGTTGACTTGTTTGAGCTTCCAACTTCTCCATTCTTTCAAGGAAGCGAGATTGATCTTCTTTTGTGAAATTATTACCTTTCTTTATCGCTTTTTCATATTCTATTTTGAGTTCTATGAAAATATCCTTTTTGTTTAACTTGCTGACACATTTTGTTTTGTCTTTAAGCAAAGTATTGGCACTATTCACCTTTCCTGCTTTTGCAATTTCTGAAATTGGCACAGCGAGAGCAGATGCCGCTATCGCACCCAAAAATAATCCTCCAAGAACAGGACTCATCACAAGCAAAGGCCAACCAATGAGATATGCTTTGTATCCTCTTTCCCAAGTCTTTTTGCCCCATTTCTTGAAGCTTTTTTTCAACCCAGCACCGAGGTTATATTGCCCATCTGGTTTTATACAAGAATATTCTGAATATCCATTTGAATAATCCGGTAAATCAAGATGATCTGTGAAAACAAATCTCTTGCCTCTAATAATCATTTCATATTCGCCATTTGCATTCAAAACTTCGTTGATAATATATTTACCTTCTTTGTAATCTCTTAAGAATTCATCACCAACTTGCTTTAATATATCTTGAATATTTGCTTTGTTTACACGAATTGCTTCTTTTGTTGTTTCATCATATTTTTGAACAGTGCGAAGAACCTGACATGACTGATGCTTATCCTGTTCGGTACTAGTTTGTATAACATCACAATCTGCCATTCTTTTATTTGATTTTTTCAATCCAAAAATCTTATCTTTTGAAATAGTATAATAACCATATTTAAAAGTCTCGGACTTGTTTTTCTTTTTCACCGCACTGGCAGGAATTATTATTGAAATATCTCCTTTTACAGCGTCAACAACATTTGCCAAATAAACTTCAGGAGTTTCATCCAATTTCGTGTATTCGTAGCATATAGGTCTGACAGATTCTGTTTCTTTCACATAACTACCACTTTCCAATTTAAGATAAGTGTTAGGTGAATAAATATCTTCTTTCTTATCTGTTTCTTGAAGATACTGTTTCTTTGTATATGTATAATTCGCCTGAATAGCACTTATTGGTTGAGTAACCCTGAAATGAGTAGCATCATCATTTGACTTTGAAAACAAAACTTTTCCCACCATATCTGAAAAATTGGTTACAGGTTTTGTCAATCCGCTGTCTAAAAATAATTCTTTTTTATCCAACAAAGTTTCTGTATATTCGCCTGCAAAAACAACTTTTACAAAATCGCCATTTTCATTTCTGTTTGATTCGTAATTGGTTATTCTAATAATTGGCTTCTTTTCGTCTTTCAAGTATCTTTGTTCTGTATATACATTGTCTATTATCTCAGTTTCTTCTTCAATATTACCATTTTTATCTGTTTTCAAAGTAATATGTCTATGACCATCAAAAGTTTCTCTCGCTGGCAACTTCTTGTCAGTAACTGTTGCATTTTCAAACATATATGCTTGAGTTATATCAACCTTTTCAATCCTATTACCTTCCAAATCTTCTATGTTAAACTTCTTGCCATCTGCTAGATTTGAGAGCTCTCTTGCACCAAAAGGTCTTTTTGATTTTGAACTTACAATTTCATTTCTTGAAAGATATTTGGTATCACCATTGCTAAGAGTAACCAACAAATATTCCCTTTCTTCCAAATGGTCTTTGTCTTTTTTCTTTTTGATACCAATTTGCTTTCCATCACTGTTAGTCTTAATTCTTAATGCACGTTGACATCCAGCAGGAACATCCTTGTTTCCTTGAATAGTTGTTGAAATGAAAAATCCTGATCCATTCTCTGCGAATTCATTGTGAACTTCTCTTTCATAAAAATTGGCATCTACCAAAACAATTTGTCTATCTTTCGCCCCATTGCTTTTCTTGGTGAAAAGTCGTCCTTCTGTATTCGCTTTTTTGAGCTTAGAAAGACTGTCAATCCCAATCATACCTTTGCCTTCTTGTATAGCCAAATCTTGGATCGAAACATACTTTATTACATCTCCATCTTTGATGTGTAAAAACAATGTATCTGTGATACTTTTTGTTTTTATTTCTTTATAAGTGATATTTGCCATATTTACCTCTATGCTTATATGATATCATATAAAAAAATAAAAATCAATAATTGTTGAGTATTTTTTCAATAGCAAAACAACTTTGATTTGAAATTTTTTGTATTTTAACGTGAAAAAACCACCTATAAGGTGGTTAATTTGATTAGTCTATCAAAAACAATTGATTGTTTTCTATTGCAAATCTCTTGTCTGCCAAACGTTCAAAAATATTAAATTTGTTATCTTTTGACATAATTGCAAAGATACCAATTGAACCATTTCCGTTATTTTTTGTGAGCGACATAACATTTCTAGCACAAGACAAGTCATCACCAGCAAGAGCCAATGAACTCACATCATCAACAGCAATAATTACTGATTTATCCATCTCATATAACCTTTTTGCTCTTTCAGATGCTATATTAATGAGTCTTTTTGTAACATTGATATCTTCAGTGATATCTGTGGCAAAAATTTCCACATTTTGAAGATTATCTAAACAGTTTCTATTTTTCTCAACGATTGTTGTATTTATATATATTTTTTGATCAGCATTAGAACTATTTATCAAATCTGACAAAATTTTTGTATTTTCCTCATTGTTATTGCCATAAAAATAAATATTTTGACCAAATTTTATATCAAGATTCGAAAAATTCAAATCTTTGAATTCAATCGAGTTTGCAGGACTTATATGATTTGTTGAATAATAACTTGGTCGATTCTTGTTATACTTATTTATCGGACAATTGTTGATGTTGAAAATATCACTTACAATCAATTGGTTGTCTGACATACTAATCTTTGTTAAAAGTAAATCACCAGTCATCAAATTATATGCTTCTACAAATGAACTCGGAATATAACAACTTTCATATTTTGTTCCTTTTCTTATCCATAAAAGAGCTGCATTGTGCTCAACAATCTCGACATATCCCTGAATTGTCTTGAAATCTTCATAACTGAATTCAATTGGAGTCTGCTTGAAAGCCACACTTGATTGTAAAGCACTGAAAGGAATGCCATGCAACAATGATCCACCAAGATTCATCCCATCACGCTTTGGAGGTCTACCTTGTTTTGTCTTGGATACATAGGGTTGCTGTCTTCCTTGATCTATTTCAATTATCTCATGAATCAATTCTTCTTTTTTCTTGGTCGTTGGAGAATGTACTCCTGATTTTCTTGCCAAATTCCTCAAAGAATGGATCCCTAATTCATTCAATTCTTCTTGCGTCATATTCACCTACCATTCAAAATAATTTTATCATAAAAGATTTTTTATGTAAAGTAATTTTGTAAAATATTGTACAATTTTGTAAAATATTACAAGAGAAAAAACTAGGCAGTAATACCTAGACTAATCATAATAGCAATGTCTACTTTTTGCATTGTTATATCGTCAAGCGAACACACCTTATCTTTGAGTCTTTTTTTGTCCAAAGTTCTGATCTGTTCCAGCAAAACAACACTGTCTTTATTAAGATTAAATTGAATCTTGCTAAGTTCAATATGAGTGGGAAGTTTTGCTTTGTCTAACTGACTTGTAATCGCCGCAATAATCACTGTTGGGCTATACTTATTTCCGACATTATTTTGCACCACCAAAACCGGACGAAGACCACCCTGTTCACATCCTACAACAGGGCTCAAATCAGCATAGAAAACATCTCCTCTATTGACTTCCATCATTCTCCTTTTAGATATCTTTCTGTGATATATAGATCGTCAACATTCTCAAAATCTTTTTCAATTCTATGAATGGCAATTCGGTATTCATTATCAGTATATGTTGATACATCAAATTTTGGCATTTTAGGTCTGTTTATATACCTAAATTTTGACAGATATTCTATATATGCTTTTGTCTCATCAAACATAATGTTCTCCCATTATTAAATTTTTAAACTTTTGCGAGTTGTTTTTTCAATTTTTCATAAAATTCTTCTTGCATTGTCTTGAATTCCGCCACCATATTGTTCAATTCCAGATTGCTTGTTTTGAGGTCTTTTTCAGCCTTGATACTATCTATAATACCCATGACCGTACCTGTAATCATCATCTCAATAATATGTCTTGGAGATTTGTCTGTCCAGAGCGAAAAATACAACATAACTGTCTGTTTCATTTTCTTGAAAAAACTGTTTTCTTTAACTTCAACTCCATTATTGATCGCCAACACTTCACATTTATCAGCAAACTTTTCATACATATCAAATTGCTTTTTGAAAAGTTTTTTCAATGATTCATCATTCAATTTTTTCAATATTTTATTGATAGCTAATGTTCCAACAGTTGCATCTTGATACATCCTGTTCAACAATTCAATTTCTTTCTTTTCCATATTCCCTCCATCAATAGTTTTTGTGGAAATAAAAAAAATATTCCATTATTTGAGCGGAATCTACAAATTTTTAAACAAAAAACAGAGATTAGTCTCTGTTCTTTTATTTTATTTTTTGTTTATGTATTTGCTTAGTTATTTTTATATCTTTTGCTGGTTGTTTAAGTTGAATAACCGAATATGGACAGGAAATCACACATTTATTGCAGAAAATACACTTTTTCATATCAACACTGGCAAACAAATCACCATTCTTGTCATATTTCATATTTATAGCACCAACCGGACATATCTTTGAACAAACCGAACATCCTTTGCATCTATTTTCTGGAATTGAAACTCTTGTTTGATATTTCTTCATCAATTTTTGTTGACTTGTTGAGTCTTTATGCAATGATATATTGTCCATATTTGTTACAAAACTTGATGTCTTGAATCTATCAATATTTTCTCCAATTGTTTTATATGGTTTATTTGAATTAAAATATCCTTTTTCTTCAGCAATAGAGAGTATTGACTTTTTGAAATCAAAACCGATAATATCTTGACAAGCGGCATCTATAGAAAAGATATCTTCACTCATTGCAATGAAACTCAACATTTTTTGAACATGGTTGGCTTGAAGACCAACCACTCCATCAACAATATTCAACACTATTTTATCTTTCAAAATCGAATATATATCAAGCAATGCTTCATTATAACTATCAATATCTGGCAAGCGGTTTATAATTTGCAATTTTCTATCCCCTGGCACAAATCCAAATATATTATTGACAGCGCCAAGATAACCAAATCTGTCATCAACATTTATTTTGCCCACATTGATAATATAATCAGCATTTTTCACTTCTTCCAAAAGTTCAACAAATTTCAATTTGTTACCATTTGGAATTTCTTGAGTATAAGTATGCAAATTATGATTCAGGGCACATTTTGTTTTGTTTGCCATACCTAGCATACCGGTTTCCAAATAGACATTATCAAGTTCTGCTTGTGAAAACTTGCCATAAGGGCTATCAATAACCGTAACAGACACATTGATTTCAGTCAAAGCGTCAACAATCCCTCTCACAATGTCAGGGTGAGTTGTTTTTGCTTGATCTGGAGCATATGGTCCTGGAATATTCACTTTCAGCAAAACTTTTGCTCTTGGTTTTAAAATTCTGCTTATATTAAGGTCTGCAAAACAAGACTTGACAACATTGTTTACTGCTGACAATCTATAATCATCTAGATACTTAAGTGAAACCAAATTATTCATGTAATGAATATATAAAAAAACTCTCGTTTTGTCAAACAAAAACAGATAAATAGTCAAAGTTTGCTAAATTTTTGCATTTTTTACGTTAAACATTTGCTTTTTTTTAATTATTTACATAAAATAAAAGATATGATAAAAATTTGGGGTAAAGTTCTCTCGAACGAGAGAATAGTAAAACACAAGACAATTGAAGTAGATGCTCAAACAACAACATTTTTCGATATGTTGAAAGATTTGTGTCAGAATCTCAATATCCCAACACCCGTTTTGCTTGATAAACACGTACATGACTTCAATCTTTTCAATATGTGTGTTTTCAAGCCAGACGATTTTGTTGAATCTGTGAATTTTGACAGATTTGTGCTAGAACATTTGTCAAAATAACTTGTATTTAGGGGGAAATATGAAAGTTAAAAATTTAGCAATTCTCACAAGCGGTGGTGATGCACCTGGAATGAACTCTGCTTTGTTCGGAGCTTTTTATGCCTGTCAAGAAAAGAAAATCAATTTATATGCCGTTATGGGCGGATTCGATGGACTCATTGACAATAATTTCAAACTGACCACTTTCGATATGTTTGATGGTCGACTTAATCGTGGCGGAAGCATTATCAAATGTTCAAGAAGTCAAAGATTTTTGCGTACTGCAAATTTGAATAAAGCCGTTGACAACTTAAGGATTAATGAAATTGACGGATTGATAATTATTGGTGGCGACGGAACAACAAAAGGAGCCATCAAACTCAAGAAAGCAGGAGTTAAAATAATATCAATTCCTGCAACCATTGATAATGATATGAATTTTTCATATACTCTTGGATTTGATACAGCAACAAACAATATCGTCAATGCTACAGATGCAATTATTGATAGTTTGTCATCCTTCAACTATGGCGCTGTTATTAAAATTATGGGCAACACCTGTGATAGATTGATCAAAGATACTGCCCTCGCAATACACACCAAGTTCGTGATCAAAACAAAGAAGGTTGATACAGATAAATTGGCAAAACAAATCAAAGAACATTGTGATGGAAATCATGTTCAACCGGTTGTTTTAGTATTGGAAGATAATGTTGACACCGTCGAACTTGCAAAAACATTACAAGAAAAAACACGAATTCAATTCAGACCGCATATATTAGGATATATTCAACGTGGCGGAACACCAAGTGCTTTTGACAGAAAATATGGCTATTCAGCCGGAATTATTGCAGTAGATGCTCTTACAAAATCAGAATCTGGCCTATGTGTTGGTATAGACGGAGACAATTTTGTGAAGAAAACTTTTGAAACTGCTTTGAAAATTGACTAAAACACTTGACAACAACATTTTTAGTATATATAATAACAATGTTGCAAAAAAGGAATAAAAGCAACGAAAATTGAATATAATCGCATAATTGTGGTAGGAATATCCTATTGCAATTATTTATTATGCCAAACAAACCTAAAAGGAGAATATATTATGGAAGAAAAACAATTTATGACTAAAGAAGGATATGAAAAAACAAAAAGTAGGCTCGAATACTTGAAGACAGTCAAGCGTCAAGAAGTTGCCAACAAAATTGCTGAAGCAAGAAGTTATGGTGATTTGAGCGAAAATAGTGAATATGACATTGCTCGTGATGAACAGTCTAGTGTTGAGACTGAAATTTTTGAATTGGAAACAAAGCTCAAAAATGCAGAAATCATAGACCCTAAGAAAGTTTCACGTAGCAAGGTTTGCATTGGTTGTGAAGTTGTTATTTCAAATGTTAAAACAAAACAATCATATACTTACAAAATCGTTGGAGACACAGATTCTGACCCTATGAACGGTCTCATCAGCAACATCTCTCCTATCGGTGCTGGCCTTATGAACAAAAAAGCAGGCGAAATCGCAATCATTAAAACTCCAGCTGGTGTTATGCAATACAAAATTGAAAAAATTAAATAAAATAAAAAACTCAACCGATTTGTTGAGTTTTTTGTTGCTTTTGATTAAAACCACTATTTTTCTTCATCTTTAATGTCTTCAACCGCTTCGTCGATATTTTCTGAAGACACATCTGCAGTGATATTATGTTCTTCTCCTATTTCTTTGATATTTTCAAGAGTTGGCTTTTCATCTTTGATCACAAGACAAGCAATCATAAATGCCATAACCAACATATCACTAATCAAAATTGAGAGAACTAATAATGTTATATTAAGCTTTTTGCTGTATATATTTTTCTTTGTTTTATTGAGAAGATTGATTGAAACTGCACCAAGTGCAATCGCACCAATGATTGTAAGAATCCCAATTATAATACATGCAATTTTTCCATATTTTAATATATCATTGATATCATTTTCAGTATGAGAAATCCCTTCTTCTGTCAAAATTTCTTTGATAACATCAAAATCAACAAAACCTGTTGCGCAGATAAACAAAATCCCAAGACCAACAAATAAACATGCGGTAATTATTTCAAGGATAGAACCTGCCATCAACAATCCTTTCTTTGTCTTATTCATAACAACCTCCTATGCATTTATATTTTATAATATAGTTATTTTATTGTCAACTAATTAAAAACATTTGTAAATTTCATACTTTTATGTTATAATTCGTCTTGATGATTGAGTGTATAAGATATCTAGACTGCTATAAATCACTAGGATTGCAAAAAAATAAGCACGCATATCTTTTTTATTCTTCTGATAAGATAAAAAATGATGAGGTTGCCTTGTTTTTTGCTCGTAGTTTTATTTGTAATGAAAACTCGAGTTGCGGTCTGTGTGATGCATGCAAACAGTTTTCCAAGAATACTCATCCCGATTTATATATCATCAATCAAACAAGTGTTAAGGTTGAAGATGTGAAGAAATTGATGGAAAAGCTTGACACAAAGCCAATTTCCGCACCTAAAAAAGTTTTTGTGATTCTCAATTTTGACACTGTGAATGAAATAAGTCAAAACAAGTTATTAAAATCACTTGAAGAACCTAATCAAAACAATGTTTTTATACTCACAACGACCAAAATGGATAAAATTTTACCCACTGTTTTGAGTCGTGTTAGCAAAGTTTATATTGACAATTTGTCTGAAAACGACCGATCATTACTTTCTAGTGAATATAAAGAAAAAAATATTGATTTTCAAAAACTTATACAAAACAACCTTTCTCTTACAGAAATGATAAATATGGTTTGCAATAAAGATTATTCTGCCACTATCAAATGCGTGAGTGAAATGTTTGAAAATTTGAATACAACAGCCGACATTCCTGTTATTGTATCAAACATACCAAATGAAACAAAACAATCTTTCTTTGCTTGTATGCAAGATGTGGTATTGGCAAGCCTTGATGAAAAGAGCACAAAATTTGATATAAAACTACTCACAACTGTTAGATTCAAATTCCCAAAACCAGTATTAATAAAAGCTTCAAAAATGATTGAAGAAGCACATATTAAACAAAATTCCAATGTGAATTTTAATTACATTTTGGACAACTTATTGTTCAATATTTTGAAGGAGAAATTTTTATGCAAATGATTGAAGTTTTACTATACTCTTCCCCAATGTCTGTTTTTATCAACAATGACAAAATTGAACCAAACACTGTTGTGGTAGTTAGCCTTGATGGAAACCTTGAATTAGGTATCACAAAACAACCACAAAAAGTAAACGACAATAGCATTCGTGCCGATTTTATACGTATCGCAACAACCGAAGATAAAAAAGCAAATTGTGAGAATTGCAAATATGCAAGAACTCTGCTTGCAGAAATCAAAAAAGATGCACAAAAGCTTAATCTTGACATGAAAGTTGGAAATATATCAACCAATCTTGATCGAAGCAAAATTATCGTAAATTACACTGCTGAAGAACGAGTTGACTTCAGAGATTTATTGCGTGTCCTCAATTCAAAATACAAAGCACGTATCGAGATGAAACAAATCGGCAATCGCGACGAAACAAAGATGATTGGTGCCCTTGGTGTTTGCGGACGAGAAACATGTTGCAAAGCATTCTTGTCAGACTTCGACAAAATTTCAGTCAAGATGGCAAAGAATCAAAACATATCTCCAAATCCAACAAAGATCAATGGTATGTGCGGACGTCTTTTATGCTGTTTGAAATATGAAGATGAATATTATGCAAAAATGCAAGAAAGAATGCCAAAAATCAATTCAATGATCAAGACACCAGACGGACAAGGCAAAGTAACCTCAACCGATTTCTTGAAAGAAACTGTAACTGTATCTTTTGAAAAAGATGAAACAACAGAAATCAAAATTTATACACTTGAAGAACTTAAGAGATAATATATGAGCAAAATCTGTAACTTTAAACTTGAACACTTCGACAATGGTATTTCATTTAGCAGAAATTTATAGCAAATTTCTGTGTAAATTGAAATAAAGGATGAACTAATGAGCAAAATCTGTAACTTTAAACTTGAACACTTCGACAATGGTATTTCAATTTACCAATCAGAAGATTATTACAAATTCACGCAAGACGCAATAATGCTTGCCAAATTTTGCAATATCAAACATAGTGATGATGTCCTCGAACTCTGCGCAGGAAGTGGAGTTATAAGTTTTTATGCTTATTCTCTTTGCCCATACAATCACCTATATTTCAACGAAATACAAGCAGAAATGTGTGAAATAATTGAAGAAAACATTAAGTTTAACAACTTCAAAAGACGTAGCAAAATCTTTAATTGCAACCTAAAGGAATTGAAACCAACTGATTTCAAAAAGCCTGTAGATGTAATTATATGCAATCCACCCTACTTCAAAGCAAACGAACATAGCAAAATAAATGAAAAATATGAAATTGCAATTTCTCGTCATGAAATCGAAGCAACTCTTGAAGATATTATCAAAAAGTCTAGTGAATTACTAAAACAAAAAGGAAGACTTTATATGGTCCACCTAGCTTCTAGATCGGCCGAAGTATGTGCTTTATGTTCAAAATACGGTATGGAAGTCAAACGCATGAAATTCATTTTCAATGGAGACAAAGAAGCATACTTAACTCTATTCGAAGCAACAAAAGGCGCCAACCCAGGTGTCAGAATCACTAAGAATAAAGAAAATTAAAATAAAGAAGGAAGTTCAAACTTCCTTCTTTTTATAATGTAACTCCAATATCATCTTTATACGAAAATGCTGCTTTCTTTAATTCTTCTGGATCAAATGCCGCTCCGTTTATTTCCAACATCAACCCTAATTTATCTGTTTTCACTTGTATAGTATCAGATTTTTGTGTGAAATCTATTCCATCTGTGTTTTTTGTATCTTCCAACACATCAAATCCCAACAAATGTGCAACATAATCTGTTATTTCTCGTTGTGCCATAATCTTTTTCTCACCACAAATTTGACCAAATAAAAATTCGGCATTAATATTCTCTATTGTATGTCCTTCATTACCTCTAATTGCACATTCATAACGTGTAGTGTATTCCTTAGAATTCAATTTTGCCAAATATCTAGTGCTTTTAAATTCGATTGAATCTTGATGTTCTAATTCTATCTTCATATATTCTCCTTTAATGTAACTCACAGCAATTTTAACATAGAAAATACATAAAGTCAAGGATTTCACACATCAAATTCCTTTACAATTTATATAAAACATTATATAATCAAAGAAATTTAAGGAGTAATTATGATATATTTTGTTTCTACTCCAATAGGAAATCTTGAAGACATCAGTCTTCGTGCTATTTCAGTGTTGAAGTCAGTAGATGTGATCGCATGTGAAGACACCCGACATAGCAAAATTTTATTAGATCATTATGATATAAAAGCAAAAACCATTTCGTATCACAAATTTAATGAACAAAACTCTGCAGATGGAATTATTGAATTATTGAAACATGGAAAAGATGTGGCTGTAATCAGTGATGCTGGTATGCCTGTTATCAGTGATCCCGGCAATATCTTGGCCAAGAAACTGCATGAAAACGATATAAAATACACCATCATTCCAGGAGCAAACGCAGGACTTTGTGCTTTGATTTTATCAGGATTTGATGCCAGTCAATTTGCTTTCTTCGGCTTCTTGAGCGAGAACAACAAAGAGTTGAAAAACCAACTCGAAAATATCAAGAATTTTGTTGGAACAAAGATTCTTTATTCTTCAAAATACAATATCAACAAAGATCTCAAATCTCTGTACTCATCTCTCGGCGAAGTGAATGTCGCTATTGTAAGCGAAATTACAAAAATACATGAGAATGTAACGAAAGTATCTTTACCATTTGAACTACAAGACCCCAAAGGAGAATTTGTTTTAATAATAGAACACAATAAAAAAGAATCAACAGAAGTTCCAACAGACATTGAATTGTTGGAAGAACTGAACGATTTAATGAAAAATTACAGCAAAAATGATGCAATCCGCACATTGAAAGATAAATATAAACTTCAGAAATCTTATATCTATAATCTATATGAAAAAAATAAATAAGCAAAACATGAAAATAGTTATTAACAAAAAAAATTGACACAATTAGTGTCAATTTTTATATCATCTTATCTAGTTCTATTTCCCAAGTACCAGCATTCTTTGCTCGTCTGATTTCTCTATGGATTTTATCACAAATTAACTTGACTTCTTCAACCTTTTTGTCAATACGTTTGTCAAACTTATTAACTTTTTCTTTATCTCTAGGTTTTGTCTGTCTCATACTTGAAATTAGAGTATTTTTCTTTTCTATCAAAGTCTCTCGCTTCTTATTCAAGTAACCCAAATTTTCTGAATTTTTATTTTTCATAACTATCTTCTTTATATTTTTCTTCCCAAATACGACCTGCTATACTTTTATACTTCGCACGAAGATTGTTGCGATATTTGATAAGTTGAATCAATCTTTCATCATCTGTCTTGATATTATCTACATCAATATCATTTGCATCTTTAATTATATATGGACATTTACAATATAATTTTTCTATTCTGCTCATAATACGTTTGTTGGTATTTACAATCTTTTCATTTATCAAATTCAATTTTTTCTTTTCAGTATCATTTAAAACCATAAGTTCTCCTCAAAACATTAGTCATTATAACATAAATATCTTATTTTGTCAATGATCTATTTGACAAGTATTAATTCCAAAAATACATCCCACCAAAAACAAAGAAGAAAAATCCACCAGCAAGGACAATCAATGGTATAAATGACGCAAATAACAATGCTATCAAACCTTTTCCATTAATCGCTCTTTGTTCTTTTGCAAGCGAAATTGCTTTTCTATGCGGAAGTGGCGCTATCGTCAAAACAAGCAATAATGCTAATATTCCTAACGCAAAATTTTCTTCCCAAGCTGTTGCCACCATACCGAAAGCAAAAACATAAACAATAATACTTATTACAGCCCAAAGATACGCAAGTTTACCCTTTTTATTGTTTTTCAATTGCTCTTCTGTTGGGTTTTTGTTTACTTGTTTTGCACTTTGCTCTTTTTTCGCTTTTCTTTCTTTATTCCTATTTGAAATATTCTTTAAACCATTAAAAAATCCCATAAATCCCCTCCATATTTTCATTATATCATAAAAATGAGAATCTTTCAACTTTTGAAAAGATAAATTTTTAATTTATTCAAACTCAAATATTGTTAGGCTCCCAATATATGTTCGAACCCAAGTAAAAACAAAAAAAGACTGCCAAAGCAGTCTTCTTGGCGCCCCGAACAGGGCTCGGCGTCAAAACTCTCGATTCTTGCTCGTGTTCGATTTAACTCACACATTCGCCTTCACTCAGTTTTTCCTTTCCCCCTTCAAAACATAAGTTTTGTGGGGACCCCAAAAAAGGTTCGAGCCCAGGTAAAAACAAAAAAAGACTGCCAAAGCAGTCTTCTTGGCGCCCCGAACAGGGCTCGAACCTGTAACCTACCGGTTAACAGCCGGTTGCTCCACCATTGAGCTATCGAGGCATTTGTTGATGACAACGAGTTTATTATATGATATTTTTTTCTCAATGTCAACGGATTTTGTAAAGATTTTCAAAAAAATTAAATCATTTTTATAAAATTTTTTATAAATTTATTTTTTGTAGTTTACTATTATATTCTCATCTTCTATATGATGCTAAAAAAAACGAACCAATGATCAGGTTCGTTTATTTGTTTGTAAGATATGGATACAAATAATATTTGTTCAACAAGTTCAAGTAATTAACTTTTATCAATGTCTTTGTAGCAACAGATTTGAATCTATTGAGCAATTCTTGTCTTTCGGCAGAAGTTGTGCCCGGAATATCTGATTTGTAATAATTGAAATTTTCCATATCAAATGTATACATATTCTTTGAATATAATCCACCTGTATTTGAATAATATACAATCATATCATTTATCTTTGTTCCGCCACCTAATGAATATATATCACCCATTGGTTTGAAAAGGGAATTACCCAAATAAAGATTTTCATTGAAACTGATACCCATAAGATCAAGCAATGTAGGGATTATGTCATAGGCTGAGCAGAATCTATCTGTAAGGACATATTGACCAGGATATTGAGATTTGAGTCCTGGACTTGACAACACAAAAGGTATTGTATTATTCTCCACACCATACACTTCACTTTCTGGAAGATCTTTGATCTTGAGCGACATATTATCATAATATGCATTGTGATCAGAATATAACAAAATGTCAGTACTATCGTACTTACCTTGAACCTTCAATTCATCAAGAATTTTTCCTATTCCTTCATCCAAACCGATAACTCCACATTGCCAATTGAGTAATTCGGTCTTGAAAGATTCTGAGAAATTTTCATTATTCACAACATTTCTATACCATGTTGAATAATTACTTTCGGTTGCTTCAACACCTGATTTGAGTATATATTTTTCTTGACTCTCATCAAATTCACAATTGTTTGGACCATACATAACATAATTCTTATACCTAGCATAATCTTCATTATATTTATTATTATCATAAGGTCCGTGAGTCGATACATTGAGATACATTGTCATGAAAGGTTTATCGCCTTCTGGAACTAGGTATTCCATTGCATTGTCAACAAACTCTGCTTCACTCTGCCAATGATTCCAATTAAGATCATTTCCTGAATAAATTTTGTTTCCGTGAGAATCCCTCAATTTATCTTTTCCGATAACATTATCAAAGCCAAGATTGTTGTGAGTTGAACTTCTGTGATAGTAAGATATTTCATTTGAATGAACGTAACTAGTTACATAACCTTTGTCTTTCAAAATATGAGGAAGCGAATAATCAAATGCACCTAGTGAATCGTCGTAACTTTTTCCGGTGATATCTCTAAACAATTTCCCCACAGGATAATTGCCTAATATCGCAAATCCTTCCGAGATATTTGTCTTTGATTTTGCAAAGAAGTTGCTTGCTACAAGAGAATCATCATCTGTACCCTTCGACTTATCTTCACCATATATTACTTCATATACATTCGGTGTCAATTCGTCAGATAGATTATTCAAACTTGGATCGTACGTTCCATCACCAAAAGCAAACCACTCCAAAGATTCCATCATGATTATTATAAGATTATTCTTCTTAGCAACACCATCAACTGCAAAAACCGCACTCCGATTATCTTTGGCACCATAAATATCACCCTCATCAAAGTACGCTATGCAAGCTTTCTTAACTTCATGGTCTATACCCTTGTTGTAATTGGCAATAAGATTCGATAAATAACCATATGTTCCAAACTTCTTGTAACTGTTTGTTTTCATAATTTCGGTATTAAGCAAGAATGTATCACTTGAAATATAATCGCTATTTTTTATATTCGCCAAATCATTTATCTTTGAACGTTGATTGAAATAAAACGCCCAACTATAACTTTGAACCAATATAAGTACGACAATAACAATGATTGAAAAATGTTGTTTTTTATCGATCTTTTCTCTTTTGCATAGTCTTCTAATTCCAGCACCTGCTATCGCAATAACAAAGAATGTACACAACAATTGCAACAATCCAGAAAAGTCCACAAAACTTGTTGTCATTGCTTTTCCTGCAGCCCAAATAAGGCGTACCATCTCGATTGAGAACAAATCATGATAAGCAAATTGCAACAATATATTTACATAACAAAATGCCGCTTGAATAAATAAAATTACAGTAAATACAACATATTGAGCGGTATAGTTTGGGATCAAGTATACCAAGAATCCGATACTCAAAATAATGACGAAATTATAGAAAAAATATTCAGGCATTATTCCAAGACCAAGCATCCTAAATGTAATAGCCTCAAGAATCAATGCCCCCACAACAAAATATATTACCAACCAAATTTTGTTAAGGAATGTTTTCAACATATAAAGTATAATAACTTTTTGGATTTTAATTGTCAAGAAAATTGTCATGTTTGATGATTTGTTGTCAAATTTTAACAATTTTATGTATTACTTTCTGCTCTTGAATAAATCTATACGTGAATCAAATTGCTTGACTATAAAAATCAAAAATAATATAATTTTGTTATTAGACAATTTCAGTTTGTTAAAATTTTTATTAACGGAGGGAAAATGAAAAAATTCAAAAAAACAGACATCATTGCTGACGTGCTACAAAAACATCCAAAAGCAGAAGAAATCTTGACAAGTTTTGGATTCCATTGCTTGTATTGTCCTTGCGCACAAATGGAAACCTTGGAACAAGCATGCTCGGTTCACGAAGTAGATGTAGAAAAATTATTAAAAGCATTGAATGCTTAATATAGGGGGAAATATGATTTTATTAACTGGTGGTTTAGGTTTTATTGGTAGTCATACTGCTGTTGAATTATTGAATAAAGGTGAAGAAATTATCATTGCAGACAATTTGTCAAACAGCAAAATTGAAGTTGTGGACAAAATCAAGGCAATCACAGGCAAAGATTTCAAATTTGTCAAAGTTGATTTGAAAGATTATGATAAAACAAGAAAATTATTTAAGAAAAACAAAATTGATGCAGTTATTCACTTTGCTGGATACAAGGCTGTTGGAGAATCTGTAAGCAAACCTGTAATGTATTACGAAAACAACATTATGACTACTTTGAATTTGCTCAAATCTATGAAAGAATTCGGTTGTAATAACATTGTTTTCTCATCATCTGCTACTGTTTATGGCACAAATGAGACAATGCCTCTTAGAGAAGACTTCCCTACAGGTGCCACAAATCCTTATGGTAGAACAAAGTTATTCATTGAAGAAATCCTCAAAGATGAACATGTTTCAAATCCTGATTTGAATATCGTAATTTTACGTTATTTCAATCCTATTGGCGCACATGAATCTGGTCTTATTGGTGAAGATCCAAATGGAATTCCAAATAACCTTATGCCATATATCACAAAAGTTGCAACAGGAAAATTGAAACAACTTTCAATCTTTGGAAATGATTATCCAACAAAAGACGGCACAGGTGTGAGAGACTATATTCACGTATGCGATTTAGCTCATGGTCATGCTCTTGCAGTTGATAAGTTGAGACGTGATGGCGGAATCCATACCTATAACCTAGGCACAGGTCATGGTTACAGTGTGCTTGATATTGTTACAACTTTCAACGAAGTTAATGGTGATTTGGTAAAATACGTGATTGCTCCTCGTCGTCCTGGAGATATAGCAATTTGTTATGCGGACACCACTCTTGCTCATGAAGAACTTGGCTTCATT
>JAFVPU010000137.1 GCA_017505165.1 Clostridia bacterium | reverse complement strand
TCTATGATTTAAAGGAGTAATTATGAATATTTTCAAACATATTAAAAACTTATTTTCTAAAATCAAAAATATTTTCTACAAACTTACACATATCGAATTGTTGGATTCTGAAAGTATTGTCAACTACATTTATTCAAATGAAAGTTTGCCAGAACCATTGAAAGCAGATGAAGAATACAATACTTTGATAGAAATGCAGAACGGAAGTGATATAGCAAAATCGAAACTAATTGAACACAATCTTCGTCTCGTAATGTATATCGCCAAAAAATTTGAAAGCAACCGTCTTGATTTGCAAGATTTAGTTTCTGTAGGATCAATCGGACTTATCAAAGCAATAAATAGCTATAAGATAGATAAGAACATCAAGCTTGCCACTTATGCCAGCCGTTGTATTGAAAATGAAATTTTGATGTATCTAAGAAAGGTTAACAAAAGTATAAACGATCTAAGTCTTGATAGTGCCCTGCCAAGCGACGACGAAGGAGACAACTTATCTCTTGGCGAACTTATTCCAGACGAAACTCAAATCAGTGATGAGGTCGAGAAAAAAGATCAGCAGAATTATATGATGCAAATAGTGAACGAACTCAATGATCGAGACAAAGAAATCATGTTCATGAGATATGGCCTTGAAGGTCGAGACGAACTAACACAAAAAGAAGTTGCAGACATGATGAAAATTTCCCAAAGTTATATCAGTCGTCTTGAAAAGAAAATCCTACACAAACTTAAAACAGAAATGACAAAATCTGCAATGTAAAAAAAGAGCCATTTTTGGCTCTTTTTTTACATAACAATATTAAATTTCCATTTCTGCTTCATATTCTTGATATCTTTCCAATCTGGTATTTAAATATTTATTATATTTGAAATATTTCTTTTTGTCTTTTGTTACTCCATCAAGAGTCAATATCAGACTTTTTTCAGGACAAAATCCTAAATTTGTAATTTTGATATTTCTCAAATCCGGATTATCAAGCCCCAACTTCTTACTTGTATTCACCGAAGAAATTGCAACCAATTGTGTAGATGACTGAAATATAGGTTCTCCAAGAATTACAGCCTCACCCCTTTTCATGAGCATAACTTCACATCTTCCAGAATCAACAATATTACTGAATTGCTCTCTTATATGTCTCAAAAATTTTCTATTGAAACCCGTCGAATGACTCTCAAATTCTTTTTTTGAAGAATTGTAACCTGTTTCTATATCATTTTTGAGCATCTTTTTCATTCTCTTATATTTTTCTTCCAAAATACTTAATACTTCAGTTTTGATATTCTTAATAATCTTTTTTATATTATGTATAAAGGTTTTATCTTTTGAATCGAATTCAAAATCAGTTTTCTGTATAGTAAAAATAAATTCAGTTTGAAAATCATTATTTATTATATCTGATTTTGAATTAAATACTGTTTCGAATTCTTTTTCTGGATTAAATTCAAGTTCTGCACCGTGCAAAACATCTCTCACATCAATAACCACTTCATTTATATTTTCATCTTCTGGTATAACTATTGTCATATTATCTCCTATATAATTATATTATCATCTTTTTAATAAAAAGTCAAGAAACATATAAAAATAAAAAAAGAACACGTGGGTTAGACGTGTTCTTTCTTGTATTTATATCTTAACTCAAAAGGTACAAAGTTTTTTATGTTTTTGATTTTTAAGTGTTGTCTCACTATACACTCATGATAAACTGTTGTTTATCAAGTCGACTTTAAAGATTACTCTTTAAAAGGAGGTGATCCAGCCGCACCTTCCGATACGGC
>JAFVPU010000136.1 GCA_017505165.1 Clostridia bacterium | reverse complement strand
CTTTAGAAAAATAAAATTGATTGAATAACTTTTGACTTATTTAAAACTTTTCTTTATAATATATTTGTATGGCAAAATTTTTGAAATCTTTTAATGATAAATATTTTGATATATGCAGCATACTAATCTTAACCGTATGCTGTTTTATTTCATTGTTTTTGCAATGGTTTTCGCTTTCAATAATTGCATTTGCAATATTTTATTTCTTCTTTACTGATTATGAAAAATCATTGGGCGCAGTGGTATTTTTGATACCATTTCACAATGTGTTACGCTTAGCAAATACAACTATCATTGTTTACTCAACCTTTGTGTCATTTTTTGTTATAGCATTTATTAAGCTTCTTATAAACAAAGAAATAAGATTTAATAAAGTTATATCAATTATTCTGTCATGCTTGTTGGTTTATTCATTATTACCCATAGGAACATATAAAATGATAAGATGGAGATGGCTAAGCACATTCTTCATAATAATAGGTTCTTGTTTCATTTTAAAGCATCTTTTGAATAAAATTGAATTTTCTAAAATAGCATACTATCTGTTTTTGGGCATAATCATATCTTCATTGTTTAGAATTACTCTCGAAAGTAACACGTTTATTGAAAAGTTCGAACTTAATAGTTTTGAAAACAGATTTGAAGCGCTAATGATAAATCCAAATTACCTTTCTGAAACTTGTGCAATGATAAGTTCAATTCTATTAGTTGTTCTTTACAAAAACAAAAACATAATATTTACAAGTATATGTTTTGTCTTAACATCTTTTATTGGCCTTAAAACCGGAAGTAAATCTTTCGCTATATTATCAATCATCTTTATTACTGTATTCTTGTTTTATTATTTTTTAAAAGCAAAAGAAAAACATAAACCTTTATTCCAAATATTGATTTTATCTTTGTTTATTCTTGGCATTGTTCTTTCTGTGAACTTTTTGAAGTACAGACTTGATTTCAATCATGAAGTTTCAACAACAGAATTGTTGACAAATAGAAATACTATTTGGAAAATGGCTTTTAAAGAATTAGGAAAAAACCCTTTAACCTTATTGTTTGGATTGGGTGTAGGTTCTGAAATAAGATGGGAAAACGCACAGACTTGCCATTCTGTTTATATTGAAATTCTTCAAAAATTTGGAATCGTTGGCAGTTTGATTTTTGTCGGACTCACAATTTATTGTATTATAATCTTATTCAAGAAATATGGGATAAAGAAAAACTTAATCAACTTTTTGCCTTTATTTATATTGGCAATTTATAGCCTTACAGATACAATCATTTTCCCAGCAACATCAATGATGATATTCCCTATCTGTTTTATATTCTTGCTTTATAAACTACCAAAAAGAGATGAGGGATAAAAATAGTTTTAAATTATTTTAAAATTATTGTTGCAAAACAAAAACTTTTGTGTTATAATGAAGTCGCTTTAAAACAAAAAAGCCTCATATATAACATTATGCAGCCATAGCGCAATTGGATAGAGCGTCACGCTACGGACGTGAAGGTTTGGGGTTCGAGTCCCTATGGTTGCACCAAAACCACAACCTTATTTGGTTGTGTTTTTTATTTTTTCCCAAGAAAATCCATCTCTACCAAAATGACCATAACAAGCTGTCTTTTTGTAAATTGGTTTTAGTAAATCTAATTCTTTTATCATATTCCCAACAGAGAAATCAAAATTAGTAAAAACATAATTATATATATCTTCCATACTTTTATACTCAGTTCCAAAAGTATCTATATAAATTGATATTGGATATTTGAGCCCTATTCCATAACTGATTTGTATTTCACACCTATTCGCGAATTTATGAGCCACAATATTTTTTGCAACATATCTTGCATAATATGCTCCAGAACGATCTACTTTTGTTGCGTTTTTACTGCTGAAACATCCTCCACCAACACGACCGACTCCACCATAGGTGTCTACAACGATTTTTCTTCCAACACAACCAGAATCTCCATACGATCCCCATATAGTAAATTTTCCACTTGGATTGATTATGAATTTACAATCTTTGCCATATTCTTGATAATCAAGCAATACTTTATCTAAAACTTCTTGTTTGATTTTTTGTTGAATTTGTTCAATAGATATTTGTTCGCTGTGTGAACATGACAACAGTATTGTATCAATTCTCGAGGGTTTGTCATTGATATATTCTATTGAAGTTTGACATTTCGCATCAGCAAAAAACATGTCGTTATTTTTCTTTCTGAAATTTTCATATTCTCTCATTATTTTGTGAGATATCATAATTGGTAATGGCATATATTCTTTACTTTCATTTGTCGCATATCCAAACACAATTCCTTGATCGTTGGCACACAATTCTTCCTTTACGACAGCTTGGTTTATGTCTGGACTCTGAATGCTAATCTCTTTTATTATTTCAAAATCTTGAGTATATCCTATTTCTTTCAATATCTCTTTTGCAATTTTTTCATAATCTATTTTTGCTTTTGTAGTAGCCTCTCCATAAATGAACAATTTATCGTTTTTTATCGAACACTCAACAGCCATCTGACTATTTGGATCTTGACTTAACGCTTCATCTAAAAAAGCATCTGCGATATAATCGCAAGTTTTGTCTGGATGTCCTATATTGACACTCTCGCTTGTTATAATGTATTTTCTTTCTGTGTTTATTTTTTGATTTTTCATATTCTTTTTCCTTTTATATTTATTTCCAAAAAGAGTATAAAAAATCCCATCATCACGATGGAACATGAGCTCATAAATTTATTCCATCGTTCAGCCTTTAGCACCTTTCAAATGTAGGTTGCTGTGTGGTCATAGGGGCTGTCCCTTACACACTCTTTATGGATTAAAAGTATAATATATCACTTTATATAAAAAGTCAATCATTTTTATCAAAAACAAACTTGCAATCAACGATTTTTTGTGATATTATATATTTCATGAGAGAAGATACGATTATAGCAATGTCAACTCCTGCAGGAAATGCAGGTGTGGCAGTAATAAGAATAAGTGGTGAGAGAGCAAAAGAAATTTTGCAGTCTTTGATACGTGAAAATATAGACTTTGAACCAAGAAAAATGTATTTAAAAACCGTCCACTTCAAAGATCTTACAGACAAGTGTCTTGTTGTATTTTTTCAAAATCCAATGAGCTATACAGGTGAAGATGTTGTTGAAATACAATCTCATGGAGGGTTCTTGATTGCTCAAAAAATCATTGAGGAAGGAATTTCTCTAGGCGCAAGATTGGCTGATAAAGGAGAATTTAGCAAACGTGCTTTTGTTAATGGAAAAATTTCTGTTGATCAAGCTGAAGGTATAATGGATCTTATAAATGCAGAAAGCGAACTTCAACTCAAGGCGGGAAACAATCTTTTTCAGGGCAAACTAAAAGAAAGCATTGAAATTATTCAAACTCAACTTACAGATATTCTTGCAGAGCTTGAAGCAAAATTGGATTATCCAGAATATGAATATTCTGATAATGAAAATCAATCTATAAAAAACAAACTCATCTCGATTTCAGAAGATTTAAACAAAATGATATCTTCAGGAAAAGAAGGTATGATTATTAAAAATGGTGTAAGTGTCGCGATTGTCGGAGCGCCAAATGTTGGAAAGTCAAGTTTGCTAAACGCTTTGACCAACACTGACAAAGCGATTGTAACATCAATTGCAGGAACAACAAGAGATGTTATCGAAGCAGAATACGAATATAAAGGAATCATTTTCAGACTATTTGACACTGCTGGTATTCATGAGAGTGATGACGTGGTTGAACAAATTGGAATTGATAGAGCAAAGAAAACAATTGAAAATTCCTCTTTGATTGTGCGAGTTTCTGACAAAGATAATATTTGTGATATCAAAACCGACAAACCTTTTATCGATATATTCAACAAAAGTGATATAACTGAGGATATAGATGAATCTTCTTATATTCCTGTAAGCGCGAAGACAAAAGAAAATTTAAACAAATTAAAAGAAATAATTTTTCAAAAAACCGTTTCATCAAATATAAACGCAGACCAACTCTATCTCACAAACACTCGCCATATCGAATGTGTTCAGAATGCTCTTAATAGCATAGAAAATGCTTTGAATATTTTTGATAATACTACTTTGGATATTATTTCAAGCGAAATAAAATCAGCTTGGTTCTTCCTTGGTGAAATCACAGGAACAACAAGTGATGAAAAAATAATTGACAGAATTTTCTCAAAATTTTGTCTAGGTAAATAATAAAAACAACCCGATCGGGTTGTTTTTTAATATTCTGTTCTAAAATTTAAATCAACGTTTTTTGATACTGCTTCCATAATATGTATCAACTCTTCCATGGTTATAGTAGTTTTATGCTCAAGCTCTTTTACTTTTCTTCCATCATAAAATTCGATACCTCTATTATGATTGTAATAATATCTTCCGTGAATCAATGAATTTCTCATTCTCCTCACTTGTTCTATTTCCATCATAACTCCATTTTGGTTAAGGAGGTTTAAAATTTCATCATTTGTCATTTGACTAAATATATCAAATAACGCAGATGTCATAATCGGAAACACAATATAAGAATACGGATCAACCCTTAATTCTAAAAGATCATGTTGCACTTCTTGTGTTTCTTTATTCTTGTTGTAAATGGTATTAAATAATTGTTTCTTTGAAATATTTGGATTTCTTTTTACTTCAATCAAAATTGACAAAATCTTTATCTTG
>JAFVPU010000135.1 GCA_017505165.1 Clostridia bacterium | reverse complement strand
TAGCAAGTATCATAAGGATATTTAACCAATGCTAGTTTTTCTTCATCTGAAATTTTGTCAATTTTATTATAAACCAAAATAATCTTCTTAGGGTTAATGTTAAGTTTATTGAGCTCTTGTTCAACTACTTCAATTTGTTCATATTTATGATTATCACTCGCATCAACCACAACCAAGATAACATCAGCATCAAGAGTTTCTTCCAACGTTGCTGAGAATGCATACATCAACTCATGAGGAAGATTGCTCACAAATCCAACTGTGTCTATCAAGACATACTCAACACCATCATCCCAAACTTTTTTTGTCAATACATCAAGAGTCGCAAACAATCTATCATCAGCATAAGTTCCAGCCTTTGATATAGCGTTCATGAGCGTTGATTTTCCAGCGTTTGTATAGCCCACCAAAGCCACACTTCTCATTCTCGACAATCTCTGTTTTCTTGTAGTTTGACGATGTCTTTGAACTTCTTTTATTTCACGTTCTAGTCTTGCAATATTTTCTTGAATTTTTCTCTTATCAAGTTCAAGTTGACTCTCTCCAGTGCCTCTCATACCAACTCCACGAACAGATCGATTGTTGTTCATATTAAGCGTTGCCAATCTTGGAAGATTATATTTAAGTTGAGCAAGTTCAACCTGAAGTTTTCCTTCACTTGACTTTGCACGACCGGCAAAAATATCAAGAATCAACATTGTTCTATCAATCGTTTTTACACCGATAATTTCACCCAGATTTCTCAGTTGACTACCCGTCAAAGGACAATCAAAAATTACCACTTCTGCACCGATTTCAGCCACAATATCTCTGATCTCTTCAACCTTACCAATACCCATATATGTTCTTGCATTGATTTCTTTGACAACAAACATATTTGTACCAATGATTTCAAGCAAAGCAGACTCTGCAAGTTGTTCCAATTCTTTCGCTTTATATTCAGCTCTATCCATTGAAAGATAAGGACATACCAAGTATGCCTTCTCAAGTTCAATTTTCTCTGTAAATTTATTATTTTTACCCATAATTTTATTATAAAATAGAATCAAATTATTGTCAACTTTTTGCCAAAAATTATTTGTTCTTTGATTTTTTTTATTTTTATTTAGTAATTTTCGATATTTTTCGTCTATAAAAATAAAACTAAATGATAGACAAAACTTTTAATGTATGTTATAATTAACCAGATTTTTATACTAAAAGGACTAGATTATGGGATTATTTTCTTATTTATTTGCTTCTGATAATACTAGAAGCTTGAACAAAATCGAAAAAATTGTGTCTAAGATTGAAGCAAAAGCTGATTTCTATGCACAAATGAGCGACGACGAACTCCAAGCTCAAACTCCAATTTTGAAAGACAGATTGAAATCCGGCGAAACAATGGACGATATCTTGCCAGATGCTTTTGCTTTGGTGAGAGAAGCTTCCACTCGTGTTCTCGGTCAAAGACATTTCCACGTTCAACTTATTGGTGGTGTTGTTCTCCATCAAGGACGTATCGCCGAAATGAGAACAGGTGAAGGTAAAACTTTGACAGCAACAACTGCTGTATACCTTAACGCATTGACCGGAGAAAACGTTCATCTTATCACCGTCAATGAATATCTTGCAACTTATCAAGCAGAAATAATGGGTAAACTTTATCGTTTCTTAGGATTGACCATTGGTGTTACTCTTGCAGGACAATCACCAGAGGAGAAAAAACGTGCTTACGAATGCGATATTACCTACGGAACAAACAATGAATTTGGTTTCGACTATCTTCGTGATAACATGCAAGTTGACAAGCAATATAAGGTTCAAAGAGGACATGGTTTCTGTATTGTCGACGAAGTAGACTCAATTTTGATTGATGAAGCTCGTACCCCACTCATCATCTCTGGTCGTGGCGGAAAGACAAGCGAACTTTATGTTCAAGCAGACAACTTCGCAAAGAGATTGAAGCCTGAAGATTATGATATTGACATCAAACATCAATTGATTCGTTTGACCGAATCTGGTGTCGAAAGAGCTGAGAAATATTTTAACCTTGAAAACTTGTCAGATGTTAACAATCTTGAAATCAACCACCACATCAACAAAGCAATGGCAGCAAACTATATCATGAAACGTGATAGTAATTATATTGTGAAAGATGATGAGATTTTAATTGTCGACGAATTCACTGGTCGTATCATGGAAGGCAGACGCTATAGCGACGGACTTCATCAGGCAATTGAGGCAAAAGAACATATCAAAATCAAGGAAGAAAACAAAACTCTTGCAACTATCACTCTTCAAAACTACTTCAAATTGTATGACAAACTTAGCGGAATGACAGGTACAGCAAAGACTGAAGAAAGTGAATTTAATAAGATTTATAACCTCGACGTTGTTACTATTCCTACAAATAAACCTGTACTTCGTGTAGATGAACAGGATATGATTTTCTTCACAGAAGAAGCAAAGAACAAAGCAATTGTTGAAGAAATCAAAGCAAAGTACGAATCTGGCCAACCTATCCTTGTAGGTACCGCTTCGGTTGAAAAGTCAGAACAAATCAGCAAAGCGATCAAAC
Source organism: Clostridia bacterium (assembly GCA_017505165.1). Lineage (GTDB taxonomy): Bacteria > Bacillota > Clostridia > Christensenellales > UBA1242 > Onthoplasma. Next base: position 5,531 of record JAFVPU010000135.1, on the reverse strand, counting down.
GCCTTGGCATCCCTCACAACCTTTTGAACGCAAAGAATCACGAACTTGAAAGTCAAATTGTTGCTCAATCTGGTCGTGTAGGATCTGTTACTATTGCAACAAATATGGCAGGTCGTGGTACAGATATCTTGCTTGGTGGTAACCCTGAATTCTTGGCAAAACAAAAACTCTTGAATGATAATGTTGAACCTGCAATGATCGAAAAAATCACCACCTACAACACTACTCTTACAGAAGAAGAACAAAAAGTAAAAGATAAATATCAAAAATATTATTCTGACTTCAAGAAAATAACAGACGAAGAAAAGCAAAAAGTTATCGAACTTGGTGGACTTCACATATTAGGTACAGAACGCCACGAATCGCGTCGTATCGACAATCAGCTTCGTGGTCGTGCAGGACGTCAAGGAGACCCTGGTTCTAGTATCTTCTTCATATCTCTTGAAGACGATCTTCCTCAACGTTTCGGTGAAAATAGAATGAAGAATTGGTTCTCATTGATCTTCAGGGGCAACGAAGATATGCCTATTCAATCTAAGATGCTCACAAGATTCTTCGAGTCAGCTCAAAAGAAAGTTGAGAGTATGAACTTCTCTATTCGTAAAAATGTCCTCGAATATGACGACGTATTAAACAAACAACGTCAAATCATCTACACAGAACGCGACAAAGTTTTAGATAACCAGAATATTCATGAACAAGTCGTTGACATGTTGAAAGAATATGTATTCGAAATAGTTGGAATATATCTTGATGAAACAAAGCCAAGTTATGAATGGGATCTTGAGCCTCTCAACACTGCACTTGAAGACAAGTTGCTTGAAAAAGGCACAAACCTTGTAACAACTGATATTACAGCAGATCAAGACATAAATTCTGTCAGCCAATTAGTTTTTGAAAAAATTCTTGAAATCTATGAAAACAAAATCGCAGAAGTGAAGAAATTAGGTCTTGATTTCTCTGAACCTGAAAGAAAAATATTGCTTCGTGTAGTAGACAAATTCTGGACAGATCATATTGATGCTATGAACACTCTTAGAAATGAAATCGGTGTTATTGCTTATGGACAAAAAGATCCTGTTGTTGCATACAAAAACCAAGGTTTTGAAATGTTCGACAGAATGATCAGCGAAATCCGTGAATACACTGCTTCCACCTTGTTCAAAGCCAAGATTCAAATCGGATTCCAAGCTCCACCTCCTCGTCCAGTCAACGTTCCAAACCAAGGACCAACAGGTCCAGTTAGAGACAACTCTGCACATATCGGAAGAAACGACTTATGCCCTTGCGGTAGCGGTAAAAAATACAAAAACTGCTGCGGCCAAGACAAAAAATAAAAACAAAAAAGAAACGGTTAAATCCGTTTCTTTTTTTACATTTCGCGTCTTGAACTGATCGCTTTGCTGAGAGTTACAGCGTCTGTGTATTCGAGTTCGCTTCCCATAGCAACTCCTTGAGCAATACGAGTTACTTTCACTCCAAGTGGTTTGAGTAAGTTTGCAATATAAATTGCTGTTGCTTCGCCTTCAACGTCAGGGTTTGTCGCAACTATAACTTCTTTGATTCCTTCCGCGGAAATTCTAGATAAAAGTGATTTGATATTTATATCATTTGGACCTTTGCCTTCCAGCGGATTGATCACACCGTGAAGTACGTGATACGTTCCAGCATAATCCCTCACCTTCTCCATAGCCATAACATCTTTTGGTTCTTTCACAACACATATGATAGGTTCTTTATTAGGCTTTGAGCATATTGAACAAACTTCTTTGTCTGTGAAGTTTGCACACACTTTGCAGTAATGAATATTTTCCTTTGCTGTAACCATGCTGTCTGCAAAGTCTTTGACGTCTGCTTCGTTCATGGTAAGCAAAAAATACGCATATCTTTCTGCTGTCTTTTTACCAACAGAAGGTGGATGCGAAAAAGCATTTATAAGTCTATCGAGAGATTCAATTTGCATTAAAACAAACCACCCATTCCGCCCATAGGCATCTTTTCTTTGCTGAGTTCTTCTGCTTTATTGCTAGCATCATTGATTGCAACAATAATCAAGTCTTCAAGCATTTCAACATCATCTGGGTCCACCGCAGTCTTATCAAGTTTGATTGACTTGATCTCTTTCTTTCCATTCATAACAACAGTTACCATCTCTCCGCCAGCTTTACCGATAACTTCAGCATTTTCCAATTCTTCTTGAGCTTTTTGCATTTGCTCTTGCATCTTTCTTGCTTGTTGCATAAGGGCGTTCATATTCATTCCGCCACCGCCACCAAATCCATTAAATCCGTATCCCATAATATCTCCTTTTTTATTCTTTAAACTTTATTTTTGACTTGAAAATATTTTTCAAATCGTTTTTGATATCTTGACTTGAAGCATTTTCTTTATCATATTCGACAATCACTTCAACAATGCTATCATCAAACAATTTAACTAAACTTAATAATACATCAATTCTATCTTTATTGTCAATCAAATCATAACTAGACGAATCGTTTGTATGAATAATCATTTTGTCAGCAATCTTTTCCACTTTGTTTACACTCATCAATGCATTTGCGAAAGCAAACATATTCTTTTCCTTAACTTTGATGAGAACATTTCCCCAAACTTTTTCTATTTCTGATTGTTCTTTTTCATTTATTTCAGACGAGATCTCTTTCACAGGAGTCAAATCAGTTGGTACTTGTGTCTTTACAGTTTCTTTGACCTCAATCTTCTTTGGAGTTTCGTCATAGTTGATCAAATCAAGACAAGCTGATTCAAACAAATTCTCTGGATTGAGTGAGTATTTCAAATCCAACTCTATATGAGCAAACTTGCTGAAAGCAGACTTCAAGAATCCTACATCAAACAACTTTGCAATCTCACTGTATGAGGCAAATTCACCTGGAAGAATATCCAAAATGGTGTAATCTCCAACACCGGATTTAAGCATAATGAGGTCTTTGATAAAATCTGCCATTTCTTTGCAAAGCACTTGAATATTTTTACCCATACCAAGCACTTTCTTGACGCTTTCAAACAAACCAGCAACATCTTTTCTTGCAATAGCATTTAATATTGATTTGATTCCTTCACGATTACTGAGACCGATCACTTTTTCAGTCTTTTCAAAACTGATATCATAATCAGCAAAAGAAGCCACACTATCTGCAATTGAGAGCATATCTCTCACACTTCCTTCGCCCGCTTTTGCAATAAGATGCAAACTCTTTTCGTCATATTTGATTTGTTTTGCATCAAATACATTCTTTAAATGATCCACCAAAGTCTCAATTGATAATAATTTGAAATCAAACCTTGTACATCTTGATAATATTGTTGCGGGCAACTTATGAATTTCAGTCGTCGCAAGAATAAATATAACATGCTTTGGCGGTTCTTCAAGAGTTTTGAGCAAAGCATTAAAAGCGCTATCAGTCAACATGTGCACTTCATCAATAATGTATACTTTATATTTTCCTATCATTGGAGGGAAAGCAACTTTTTCCCTAAGATCTCTCACTTCTTCAACACGATTGTTTGAAGCAGCATCAATCTCCACTATATCAGTGTTATTTTCACTCAATGCGACACATTCAGCACACATATCACAAGGATTTCCGTCTTGAGAGTGAGTGCAATTCACCGCTTTGGCGAATATTTTTGCCGTACTAGTTTTTCCTGTTCCTCTTGGACCACAAAAGAGATATGCGTGTGTCAATCTATCAAGTTTGATTTGATTCTTCAAAGTCTTAACAATATAATCTTGGCCAATAATTTCATCAAAGTTTTTTGGTCTAAATTCTCTGTATAATGCTAAATTCATTGCAAATCTCCTTTTATGCTTCTCAATTTTTTCTTTATTGCCTGGATCGAATTGTCCACTTGTTTTACAGACATACTCACTTTTTCAGACATAACGATATAGCTATCACCATTCAAGAACATTTTGAGCAATTTAAATTGTTCTTCACTCAATACGTCTTTAACTTTACTGAGCATCACAGCATTCATTTCGGCATCAATAAAATTCTGCTCCACATTGCTGTCGTCATCAACAACAACCAATTTTAACAATTCTTCATCATCATTACTTGATGATCCATCATAATACATAATTGGAAGATAACTATTCAATGGACTGTTTTTCTTTCTATTTGCATTTTTGACTGCATTTTGCATCTGTCTGTGAATACAAAGTGAAGCAAAAGCCCCAAAATTGTGATTTTTATTCGGTTTATATACCATAATTGACTTATACAAGCCAATCATTCCTTCCTGGATCAAATCATCCGCATCTGCTCCAACAAGGAAATATCCACGAGAGATTGCTGTTACTTTTGGTTTGAAAACACGAAGAAGTTCTTCCATTGCTTCTTCTTCATTTTTTTGAGCCAAATTGATTTTTTCAAGAATCTCTGCTTCTAACAATTATTTTCTCCTTTGTCTTACCACTTCATAAACACCTATTGCTGCCGCATTAGACGCATTAAGACTGTTCACTGTACCGAACATATCAAGCGATAATATTTCATCAACATTTTCACTTACCAATCTCGATACACCTTTTCCTTCACTGCCAATAACAAGAGCTGTCGGATAGGTGAAATCTGCTGAATATATAGATTTATTACCTGCTTCCAAAGCATAAATCCAAACACCAAGTTGTTTTAATTCGTTGATTGTTCGTGTGAGATTTTTCACCATTGCTATCTTCATATGAGTTATCGCCCCCGCACTTGTACGATAAACTGTATCTGTAACTTCGCAAGCTCTATTTTCAGGGATTATAACACCATGCACACCTGCACATTCACACGTTCTTATGATTGCTCCAAGGTTATGTGGATCAGCAATACCATCAAGGATTACAATGAAAGGTTTCTCTCCTCTGCTCTCTGCAATACCAAGAATATCACCAATTTTACAATATTTGTAATTCGGAATAAAAGCAATAATTCCTTGTGTTTTGCCTTTTGCAATACGCTCAAGATCTTTCTTCTCAACAAATTCAACCTTTACACCTTTGCTTCGAGCAATATCGGTTAATTTTTCAATATCTTTATTGTTACCTTTTTCTGCAATGATTTTATCAATCCAAGCATCAGCATTTAATAATTCTCTGACAACATTTATACCATCTACTAACATAATTTCTCCTTAATTAATCTGTCAAACATAGCATTCAATTTGTCTTCTTGCTTTGTCAGATACCAAAATCCCACCAAAGCCTCAAACTGCGTTGCCAAACTATATTCTCCATATGTACTATTTTTTGCTTTGTTGTTGATATGACTATTCCTTGCACGCATAACCACACTCTTTTCCACCTCATCAAGCCCAATCATGAGTTTTGTCATAAATTCTGCCTGAGCCTTTGCGCACACCACAGTATTTGCACGTTTGTTTAGACCTCTCACCTTTTCACCACAAGTCTCAACCAGGTATTTTCTGACCATAAGCGAAAAAACACTATCTCCAAGGTAGGCCAAAACCAAAGCATTTTTATTTGATATTGATTTTATATCAAAATTTTCCATAAT
>JAFVPU010000134.1 GCA_017505165.1 Clostridia bacterium | reverse complement strand
ATTCAAAACGCAAGTAGGAAATTTGACCGAACTTGTTATGACAAACGATACTAGTTCAAATAAGGTTAGATATACTCAAAGAATTCACAACAAAAAATGTAGCAAACAAATCAAACCTTCTGACAAACTTTTCAAGCACAAAGATTTCTTGATCGAAAGTTTCAAAGATATGTTTATGTCATCTATCAGTTTTGACCCAGAATTCTTGCTCAAAAAACTTCAAGTTGCATACACAATCAAAACTGAAAGTACAGAATATAGAAGTATGAATACTACAGGTTTGAAAATAACTTATTCTTTCGATAAAGATGTTTATATAAATAGTTTTAATAAAGAAAAAGTGAATCAAAATATTTTGACAATTTATCAACACAGCTCAGAAAATACAAATGAAGATTTTGAAGATTTGTTGAGCAAATTGACAAGATACTTAAAAGAACTCACTCCTTTGAACGAAACAAAAATTATGATTGCAAGACGTGTAACAGCAAACGTACGACATCCTGAACTTGAAAAGAAGGAACAGAAAAAACAAGCAAAGCTAAAAGCTCAAGCGTTAAAAGAAAAACAAAAAGCAAAAGCTCAAGCATTGAAATAAACTTAGAATAAAAATATGAATGCCTGGTCTTTCCATTTTCCCAAAGAAAAAATGTTTGATATATATACTTAATTACATGCAAATCATACATTTCAAAATTTAATTTAATATAAAAAAATCTCTCATCCGAGAGATCTTTTTTATTCTTCAGTTTTTATATCAGAATCAATAAACATACCAATCATTTGTGCCGACTGTGTTGAGTCTGGATTGTTCACACTAATTCTGTGCAAGTATAAATTACTTCCATTTCCTGCATTCTTATAGAAATAGATATAATCATCTTCTATGTCAAAATAGTTTTTGTCCAAACCACTTATAGTTGCCACTTCAACAACTTCACTTTCTGAACCCGCCAAAATATTGTTCATACTCACAGATTTAATTATAATACTATCTTCGCTTTCGATATAATAGAACAAATCTCTTGTATTGAAACCAATAATTTTTATTGAAGATTCTTCCTCTGTCAATACTTCAGGACTCATATCTTGACCAATGTTTACAATATAATATTCTGCAAATTTATCATCTAGACAAACAACAACTTTTCCGTCTGCTGAAATTTTCACATCCTTATAAGAAGAAGATGCACATATGAATTCAAATTCAGATTTGTCTGATATCTTTGAAACCAACAAATCTTTGTTTGATCCATTGTTGTGAGATTCTATTATATAAACATAATCTCCACCAACATATTTTAACTCAGCAGTTGAATCCACTAAACAATATTCTGTTGATGCGTTCGTTGCCACATTATATTTATACAAAGTTGAATTCTTGATATAGAATACATCCGCAACATTCTCCTTATTTTGAGGGAATGCAATACTTGAAATTTGAGTTGTTTCAGAAACTTTTGAATTTGAACAATCTATGCAAACTATTTTATCATTATTTATTTCATGAATAAGAAGATATGCATTATTTCCTTTGTTGAAATAAGTATAATTCAATTCTTCGTAATCTACTTTTGATTGATATATCTTTTCAACTTTACCTTTGTTGTTTAATTTCTTTTTATAGAAAACCACTTTATCTTTTGCCCAAACTTGATCTCCATCTTGGTTTTCATTTTCCAAACAAGGACTAGCAAAATAGATATAATCTCCACAAATATACAAATCCGCTATTTCGTATCCGACAAGTTTATCTGTGATTGTACGATATTCATCATCTTTAATTCCACCATCATCTGTAACCGGATTTCCTTTTTCATCCAATTTTGTTACATTCAAAGATCCAATATTATATTTTGTCTTCTTGTTGATATCTGTTGAAGTAATAGATTTGAAACCGTTTACAAAATATAAATAATTTCCTTTTTGAACAGACATTCCTCCATTGCCTTGAGTTGTCATATTGGATGAAGGATAAACAAATTTATCTTTATCCTTATTTCCACAAGCAACGAAAGAGAATGCAAACACAAATAACATTAAGCAAACTAAAATTCTAGTAAATTTTTTCATTTTAACCTCGATATAATTATTGTCAATAAATCATTTTAAATACATTAAAATCAT
>JAFVPU010000015.1 GCA_017505165.1 Clostridia bacterium | reverse complement strand
TACACTGTTATTGAATTTATCTGTGAATAAATATCTTACAGATGTATTATGTGTAAAGATTTTAAATGATTGGAAGAATTCAATTACTTTATTGATATAATCTACGATGAAGTCTAACGATATAGACGGTAATCCAGATAACAGTTCTTCGATATTTACGATATCAGTATCGATGTAATCCTTAAGATAACTTACAATAGACTGAATAGCATTTACGCATGCAGTCTGTCTCTTTCCAGCATCCGAGATATTTTTAATTCTCATGATGAATGAATATAACTCTGGAGCTTTATATCGTAAGAATTCTGTATATGTAGGATATGCTATAACCATATTGGAATCGGATTCAGAATAATAACCTGCATCAATTACATATTCTTCATCATCAAATGAATATCCACCATCGATAGTGCCAGCATATACAGTATCTTTAGCTTTACCACCGTCCAATTTTGTAGGAAGTTTCTTATCTGTATCTTCAGGTTTACCAAAGTAATCCATATGACCCTTCATTACAAACAATGAATCGTATAAATATCTATACGCATAATAAAGATCTCTATTCTCCGGATGACAAATCTGATATGTCACATGATCATAGATATCTTTATTTGTTGTATAGATTTCCATAAGCTGTTTATATGTGAGAATCTTTCCATCTGTAGGGAACATGAATCCGTCTACACCTAATTCGTCCCATTTAACAGTTCCATCTGGATACTTATTAGCTAAGTATTCCTGAATCTTTTGCATATCTGCTTCAAAGTTAAATCCTAAAATGGATAAAATCTTAGTATGTGTATTCATGATAGTATCTTCTACACCCCAATACACATATCCCAATGCAAATAATGTGATGATTGTATCAACCAATTCAAATTTATTCTTTGTATTTACATTTGGAAGTAATACTTTCAACTGGGATTTATCAATCTTATTATACAAAAGGATATTCATGAAGTAAATAATTGTAAAGCTTCTTTGAGCAATGTCAATTACAGCTTCTGTAGAATAATACTTGGATCTAAGTAAAGTAAAGTCTGTATCTTTGATAGCACTCTTTACTTCATCATATGTCTTATCTCCAGTCCAATATGGATCTGCATATGTCATAGAATCATAATCAACGATATTACTTTCGTTACAAATGTAATTATCATAAGATTCTCCAATCGGAACTTTTACAAATTTAAGATCATAGTTTTTATCATTATCAGGAACCTGTTTAATTCCATCTTCTGTAACTACAGTCTTAGAATGATTAAGATATTCTTGATCTACCGGATTGGTAACGTTTCTATCTCTTAAGATATAATGCTTGAAGATCTGGATATTGTCACATCCAAAAATAGAACAAATATCCACAAGACATGTATCTGTAGATTTGAACTTGATTAATTTATTCAGGTTCTTTACTAATGCCATCTGATATTTTAATGGAATCTCTGGGAAATATTCCACGCCGGCAGATTCAAAAATGTATTGACACGTTCTCGAATCAAATACATCTTTTCTGATAATATACTCAGGTAATTCAATAATCATATCAATGATAGTCTGAATTACAATGAATATCATCATGAACTTGTCATAATATGGAGATTGGAAATTGTATGCTAATGAGTAATGATTATAGAGCATCATTATCTTATTGGCTTCTAATAATTCTTTGTATCTCTTTGTGAGG
>JAFVPU010000133.1 GCA_017505165.1 Clostridia bacterium | reverse complement strand
TGATATTTCCAGACCAATTAAGGCAACATTAATGATTGATGCTTGTTATGTAGAACCATATGTAAGTATAGATGAATATGGAAACATTACAGGATTGGTTAATCCAGTAGATATTTCTGAAGATGATGTTATTGCATATATTGAAGACGAAGAACAATTCTTAAAATTTCTTAACTCACAATCAAACAATATCATACATGCAGAATTTGTTTTTATGATTTGTCCAATAAATGGAGAACATCCTCCTATTCCTATATATTGCAAACCATCCACATCAGGTTCAGCTACTAAAGAGATACACAACGATATTTCAAGAATTATTGAAATTTTAAAAGACAACGGTGTCATCATAATTGGAACAGCGACTGATGGAGACGCTCAGTATAATTCATATTCTTACATGGTTATGAACGAAATATTACTATGCTTTGATGACTTTATTAAAATAGATATTGCTGAAAATATCAAACAATTCAATGGTCCATTCCATTTTTCTGATCCTTATCATCTGGTAAAACGAGATCGATACAGGAAAATAGGAACAACTAAATATCATTCAATGCCAGTTATAAACAGTCAAACATATACATATGATGATTATGTTAATATGAAGTTTCCATCTTATATTGTTGATAGCAGTTCTGCTCGAAAAATGGATGATGGGCTTGCTTGAAGATTTTTTGATATTGAAATGCTACAAAACATTGATATAAACAAGAATTTATCATTACTTATTTCATTTTTACCATCAGTACTAATGCTTGATAGTATATTAATGCCTAAACTTACAAGAAATGAAAGAATTGACATGCTTTTATTTGGTATGAGTTTGGTGTTAATTTACTATTATTGTGAAATCAAAGCAGAAGGAGATGCCAAGTATAGCCAATGTATAACGATTCGAGAATACAAAAGCAACAGTCCATTTACATTAAATTGGTGTATTGAATATATGGCTACGTGTTTTGGAATTGTATATGCTCTTCTTACAGAGGATAAAGTATATTTAGGAGCCTATGGTTCACATCCACTTGAACATCATTTTGGCAACGTTCGAAGGATATGTTCAGGGTCACAAACACATAAAGACTTCATAAATGGAATGAAAATGATCATTGCGGAAAGAACACTACGAGACATATGTAAATTGGATGGAATAAAGACATATACAAGAAAGGATAGTGGTATTTTGGTTGAGGATCCAATTGAAACAAGAGAAATAATTTTCAACAACTATTTTGAGATGGCACTTGGTTTAATTAATAAATGCTATACAATACCAAGAAGTGTACCAACCATTGGCAAATATGAACCAAAAGATATTGGAGATATAAATGATTTTTTGGGGAAATATTTAGATTGTATTGTAAGTCAACCAAAATTTATCTCAAGCAAAAGTAAGAAGATTACTATAACAACAGGGAAAATAATAGAAAGAAGGTGGAAAGCAGCTGCACAATTAAAAGATCTAAGAAGGACTCAACTATAAAAAGAGTGAAAGGTTTGAAGTAATTAATAAATGAAGAAGAAAAATGAGTAAAGTGAAAAAAATAAAATTTTGTGGAAAAAATTTGAATTTTTGAAAGAATTTCAGAACGTGTGAAGCGAAGCCTTTTATGATATCCTGAATAGTTAATATAATATTTATAAAGTAAACATGCAATATATTATTTATTTATAATATTATTAATAAATTATCGTAGAGTTCTGAGATATATCATGTTTAGATTATTATAATAATATCAGAATATCTAAGCCATATAAGTAATTGACATCACTAAGGAATATTCTATAACAGATATACTATATAATCATGTTATTTATTTATTGCTCTCCTGTTACAGCATTGAGAAATATTGCTTACAAAATCATGTACTCTGAATTTTTGAATGAAAACGGTTTATAGAGAAAAAGTTACAGGATTTATCCCAAGATCAAATTGCATCACTTAAAAGTATTCCAAGTTGGGCGTAAATGTTCCAAATATCAAGTAAATATATTGTCTAGATTTTTCAATAATCATCATAGAAAAAGTTGATAAAACTCAGAAAAATCTGTCAATTTTTTGGAGCAAGTTTTCATCAATAAAACGGGCGTAACTCGGTCTGTGATTGAGATAAAGTACTTTTTAAACTCTCAAACGAAAGCTCGTCAAATTTTGTATATAGCCATTAAAAAACGACCTTTTGTAACCACTCCTATCGTGATGTACAGTCGATTTTCTATAAGGTAGGGGGGTCAGGCTCCCTTATTTTTCGGACGACGAAGAAAATCAAGAATAACAAAAAATTGTACGATGTATACAAGACGTCTATAGGAAATATATATCAAAGCCTAAGTGTTATATAACATATTATAATGACATAGCTATTCATCAAAGGTTAGTCGAAATTTAAGCCAATCTTATTATCATCATTTTGTGAGAAATATAATGGGGTACCTCTGAAATTCCATTTTTTCAATGACACTTTTCAGAGTCTAGAATAAGTTTTATAAAGTTTTAATGGTATATATATACTTCACAGTTATAGTACTATAACATATTTAATTTTTATTAAATTTAAGATCGCTTCGTAGGTTCTGAATTTTTTTGGGTATATCGTTTTCCTCATATAACTTTACATTTTACGATTAAAATTAATCCGTTTAAATATATATGACAGCTGTCAATACACAGCATCAAACTGTAATGCAACTAAAACGAGAAAACAGTTCTCTTAAGCGAAGCCTCAATGATATGACTTTAAAATATAATAGGTTGCTTTCTCGCTTCAATGACCTCCAAAATAAATTCAACTCACTCCAACAAATGCATATTTATGACCCTTTAAAGCTCCAAAAGATTCAACAACAATATCCAATTTTATATGATTTTATTGAAACATGTTTTGAAAATATTGACAAACCGCCGTCCTCGAGAAGGTATGATAAAATTCAGAATTTTCTGACACTTATAAGCATTCACGGGAAAAGTGTTTATAATATTTTACATGAGGCTTTAATTATACCAACTCATCGTACCGTTCAAAAGTACCGATCAAGTCTATTAAATCAGTTAAACCTTGATGATCAAATTTTTGATGGATCCGTCGAACATATTCAAACATTACTCGAAATCAGTGATATTTCCAGACCAATTAAGGCAACATTAATGATTGATGCTTGTTATGTAGAACCATATGTAAGTATAGATGAATATGGAAACATTACAGGATTGGTTAATCCAGTAGATATTTCTGAAGATGATGTTATTGCATATAT
>JAFVPU010000132.1 GCA_017505165.1 Clostridia bacterium | reverse complement strand
TTTTGTTTTATATTCTAAAAAAATTGGTTTGAAGAATATTTATATTTTTAAAAAGTATGAAATAAAGCAAATTATTGGTAGTATAAATGTATTAAATTTGACAATTTTTGATTTTTGTAGAAAGTGGATGTTTTAGAGAAATATTTAATAGATCATCTTGATTAAAATATTTCTGATTGAGACTCTCACAATAAAATATGGTGTATTTTTTTGATTTTAATAATTTGATAAGCGAATATAGATTCATATTATCATCAATTTTTATAAGTTCGATTTTTTGAAAAGGTAGATTTTTTGTTTGTTTAAGAAAAACAAAACTAGGAATTGGCTTTTTGTTGGATGTAGCGAAGAAAAAAGCAATAAGTAAAAACAATAATCTGTTGTTAAATGGATTGATTATAGCAAAACATAAGGATACAAAAGTTAAAATTATTCTTATTGATAAACTGATGAATTTATGATGTTTTTTATTGCTGAATAAATTGTAGAAAATTTTACCTCCATCAAGCGGATATATTGGCAAAAGATTGAAAATTGCTAGAGTCAAATTTGCTATACAAAAAGTGTTTAGGTAGAAATAAGATAAAGGGAAAAGCCAATATAAAGCCAAGCAAATTAAACATACAAAAAGATTGGACAAGGGACCTGCTATATTTATCCAAAAATTATCTCTTTCGTCGATCGGAGAATCCAAATCAATAGACATGCCAAACATATCTAATTTTATTTTTTTTAGTTTGTAACCTTTTATATTTGATACAATTAAATGTGAAAATTCATGAATTGTTAAAGCTATGAAATAATTGAGTAAAACTAAAAAATTTTTCAAGCATATACATATAACTACTAATATAAAAAAACTTAAAGATATTTTGAATTTTTTCATATTTATTATACGTTAAATGTTTGTCTTGTATGATTCAAATCTAAGGCAAAGTTTTGAATAATTTTATTCTGTCTCCTTTGCATTGAATCTTTATTTCATAGTTTGTTTCAATGTTTGATATTGTTATATCAATATTGTTAAAGTCCACTTCAAAATAGTTGTTGATGAGATAGAAGAAATCAGATTTGATGACATCTGCAATATAGTTTTGGTTTTTTGTTTTGTCCTTTTGTATGATTGTATGTAAGCGATTATTTAACTCCATAGTTCTCCTTAAATAGTTTAAATTGTACGTTTCAAAAATTTTTTTATATTACCAATAAATCCACGATATTTATATGTGCAATCAAATAGTTTTTTTTCGCCTGTTATGATATTGTTTGCCAAGATGTCAAACGCACGATTCATAGTAATTTTGTGATTTTTTATTTTTTCACTTGATGTAATCAAAACATTGTCATCTTCCGGTATAACACCTCCAAAATCTATATTGAGTGTTCTGCCAATGTCGTATACATCTATCATAAGTTTATCTTTCATCAAATCTCCTCTGGCACGATTGATCACAAATCTTTTTTGATAAATATTGTAGCAAGACAATATGGTAATAACCTTATCAGCATCTCTAATGCTTGATAGGTGAGGAGTGGTAACAACGATTGCCTCATCAGCGCAACTTATTGCACGTTTGAATCCTGCATCAATACCTGCCGGACAATCAATAAGAATGAAGTCAAAACTTTCTTGCAAGGACTGAATTATTCCTTTTATCTGAGATGTTTGAATGCTTAAATTTTGGTTCAGTTCTCCGCTTGATAATAAATAAAGCAAAGGATAGTAGTCATCTTGGATCAATGCCTCTTTGATTCTGCATTTATTTTCAAGTATGTCCAGCATTGTGTAAATAACTCGATTTTCCATGTTCATAACAACGTCAAGATTATTGAGACCAATGTCCATGTCAATCATACAAACTCTATAATTTTTGCTAGCTAGATGCATTCCTAAGTTTGCGGTAACAGTGGTTTTGCCAACACCTCCTTTTCCAGAGGTAACAACAATTGTTCTTGCCATATTTACTCCTTTGAAGTAATTTAGCATTAAAAACAAAAAAAGACGAAGAAAATTTATCTAAAAATTCATCTTCGTCAATAAAAGACTTTTTTCTATTCTTATTTCAATTTTATAGTCAAAAACTCTTTAGTTTTATTAAGGAACTTTCCTGCACCGAGTATGACAGCATCAGCGGGATCTTCAGGTATAATGATAGGTAAATCTAATTTTTCCTTTGCATATTCATAAAGTCCTGCAATTTTGCTTGAACCTCCAACAAACATAATTCCATTATTATATATATCAGCACAAATTTCTTTTGAACTTGATTTTAAAATATCCAAAACGAATTTGAAAATTGCATCATAAACATTGCTGATAGCAACGCGAACTTCATTTGCACTTATTGTTTCTTTGATAAACTTTTTATTCTCATCTTGTCCAACAAAATCTGTTCTGTAAGTATCATTAGGGTATAGAGAAGCAACTTCGTTTTTGATTTTTTCACTTTCATTATCGCTGATGGTTAGATCCTTATTGTCAGAGACAAATGTTGTAATACTTTTGTCCATATCAGCGCCACCAAGGAAATACATTCTTCCAAAAGCGTAGTTGTAATCGTTCAAGATGGAAATGTCTGTTATATTTTTACCAATATCTACAACCATAGTATATGCATGAGAATCAATGTTCAAAGAATTTCTTGCACAAACGCTATTCAAAACAAAAGTTATATTGGATATACCAGATTTGTATAAAACTCTCTTTAACAAAATAAGTTGTTCCTCATTGAGTCCTGTTGGGACGGCAACAAGGGCGTTGATTTTGTTGATAAGGAACTTGTTTATAACAAGTTTTTTCAATATTTCACTCATCAAAATCACTGCCATCTTTTCATTTTCAATAGCACTGTTTAGAATAGGTTGATAAACTACGACAGAACTAGATTGAGAATTGAAAAGTTTTTCAGCATCTTTACCGATTGCTTTGATTTTGAATTTTTTCAAATTTTCTTCCACAGCTAAATAAGCTGGTTCTTTGGCTATAATTCCATAACCTTTTCTATAAATAATGATTTCGTTGCTACCAAACTTTATTGCGATATCAATATTCATATTTACCCCCTAATAAAATTATAAAATTTGCAAATTTTTATTATATATTTTCTTGAATTCTGGTGCACAAAGCATGGCCTGACTTATTTCAAGAGATGCTTCACGTTCAACTTCGGTTTTAAGGATAACAGTATCTCCAAGTACATCACAAGCAATATCTTTCACAGAATTCGCATTTGTGATATTGAGCATAGTTGCCATTTTTATAATTATAGACAACTTCTTTACAGCATCTAAATCATCATCAGCAACAATATCTTTATATCTAACCCATTCAGCAAGGCTAAAGTCATCAATATTTTGACTGCTTGCGACAAATGCGGCGAGAACGATATCTCTATGACTTGCGCCATAAATATTGCTATGAAGGATTACTGGCAAATTGTTCTTTTGATAATTTTCGAACGATATTCTTTTTCCAGCCATACACATACTTGCTGCGATTCTAAGCGATTTCACATAAGGACGAGTGAGTTTGTGAAGGACTTTCAATTGTTTGTATAAGATTACAGCCAAAGAATAATTGTTGTCCAAACTTGCATTTGTAGGGTAGAACTCATTGATATTGCTGAGAGAATAACCAAGAATATCAAGCAATGGTTTTTCGCCTGTTTGTGAAAGTAAATTTTTTGCAACAATTCCATACATTTCGCCATTTGTTGAAACCTTGAAGCAATTTCTTACAAATTCATTATAAGCAACCTTAATAATAGCAAGTCCAATTGCAATTGCATCAGCACGTTTTTCTGAAATACCTTTGAGTTTCTTTGCTTTGTCCAAATCAAGAGATCTGATCAAATTGTAAACATTTTGGAAACTATCAGTTGTAACTTCATAATTGTGAGCTAAATCAAGAGGGTAATGTAAAGATTTTCTTGACAATCTACCCAAAGATTCAAATACTTCTCCAACACCTATAAATTCAGATTCTTCCTCAAGGTCATAAAGCCATTTAAACTTTTTGAATTCTTTTGTCATGATTTCAACAACTTTATCCATAGATGTAGCAAAGTTTGACGAATCAAGATCCTCGAGCATATTGATTGAACCGAAAGGAATTGAGACATGTTCAACGATAGATCTACGATTGAATTTGACAAGTTCGGTGGAATAATCACCAACTTGCATGATGATTCCTTTCGTCATAGCAAAAGAATACATGATAGCGCTGTGAAGAGCAGAGGCTTGTTCTTCTTCGCTTAATATTTTGAAATATAATGAAACAGTTTTGTATATTTCGTCCAAGAATGCGATTTGGTTTCTTGCCTTTGCAATTTCAGGATGAGCATAACATATGATGTCTTCAATTTTTGCACCATCAACAATTTTTCTGAAACTTTTCAAAACAGATATTGTTTCTTGAATACGCATAGGTTTGATATATCCATCTCTGTCCATATCTTGAGTGAGTTTGATTGGTTCAATGATTTGACTTTCTTCCATAAAGAATCCTGTTTCAGTACGATTGAAAATTGTCAATTTCAAATCATTTATACCAAGTTCAAATACTGCTAATTTTTGCATAAATTTCTCCTTTATTTATTAGCATATATGTAGCACTATTTTTAATTATAGTCAATACCTTTTTGAAAAATTTTTTGAAAAAATTTCAAATATTTTTTATAGAAAAAATTGGCTCAAATTAGCCAATTAGATTTTCGATAATTTCTTTGAATTTGTTGAATGCAGGATTGATAAAATCAGGGTGTGCTTTGAACACCATATTTTCTTTTGTGATAGGGTGAACAAATGAGATTTGGTAAGCCCACAAAGCTAGATTTCCAGCATGTTCTTTGTCCCCATATTTGAAGTCCCCATAGATAGGGCAATTGAGTTGAGAAGCCATTTGAACTCTGATTTGATGACTGCGTCCAGTGATCAAGTCAATATCCATCAAAGACAGCTTATTTTTTGTCTCAATAAGTTTATATTCGAGGATTGCTTCTTTGCTTCCTTCTTCCAACTTTGGAGCAATTTTTACAGTGTTTGTTTTTTCATCTTTCTTGAGATATGTAACAAGGCGATTTTCTTTGAGTTGAGGTCTACCATTGATAACGCAGAAATAATGTTTTTTGATTGATTTTCCTTTGAGTTGATTTGTGAGTCTAGATGCTGCTTTGCTGGTTTTTGCAAAGACCATCAATCCACCTGTAGGTCTATCCAATCTGTG
>JAFVPU010000014.1 GCA_017505165.1 Clostridia bacterium | reverse complement strand
GAGAGCACGAACTATTTTACCTATCTCTAATAAATTCTTCTCCATATATTACTCAATAAAAATATTATACAATATTTTTCTTTTATTGTCTTGCATTTTTCATAAATAATTTTTAATCAAACACTTTTTCTCATGTATTCGAAAAAGATGTCTGGATTGTATTCACAATAAAGAAAAATGCGAGCAAAAACTCGCACTTCAATAGTCCGAGCACAATGCAGGACTATTATTTTTCATTAAATTTGATGACAACACGTTCTTTGTTCTCGCTAGTTGAACGAACAACTGTTCTAATCGCATCAGCGATTGCACCGCCACGACCAATTACAGCTCCGATATCTTTCTTCTCAACAAAAACTTTGAACACTTTTGTCTTACCTTGATTCTCAAGAGCAATCTCAACAGCATCAGGATTGGATACTAGACTCTTGATAATGTATTCTAACATTTCTTGCATAGTCTACTCCTTATGCTTTTTTATTTTTTTTGTTGTTTGTTTTTGGTGCTGTATTTCCTTTCACTTCCAAAACACCAGCGCGTTGAAGCAAAGATTTTGCTGTCTCAGTTGGTTGAGCACCATTTTTGAGCCACTTGTTAGCTAATTCTGCATTGATTTTGATTTCAGCTGGGTCTGTGAGCGGATTGTATGTACCGATTTGTTCGATATATTTACCATCACGAGCCACTCTTGAATCAGCAACAACCACACGATAGAATGGTGATTTCTTGTCTCCAAGACGAGTCAATCTAATTTTAACTGCCATATACAAATTCCTCCTGTAAAGTAATTTCGCTTTACATTATATCATAAGATTTTTTGTTTGTAAAGTATTTTTTCAAATTTTTTTGAGATATTTTCATAGATACAAATATTGACAGTATCTGACAAAAATGTTATTATATTAGTACTGGAGAAAATTTATGAACGAAATACAAATTAAAAAACCAGAATATTCAATACTTTTGCAAGAACAAAATTTAATTTTGAAAACCCTTTTCAGATTAAATAAAAGGATATTTAGAACCAATAATTATGAAAAAAGATTTTGTTTGATAAACAAATTGACAATTCAGACAGAAAAAATGAAAAGAGTCAATGCTATCGCAAATTATCTAGACAGTCATCAAGCAAAATTTGGCTCTACACCAGAAAAAATAACTGAATTAAGCAAAAAATTGCTTGAAGACGACAATGCTTACAAAAGAGCTTTAAAGATTGACAAAAGAAGAAAACGTAATTATGAGTTATAAAAAAATTGCATTATAAATGCAATTTTTTGTTGTTAATTTTCTCCGCCCTCACCAGATTTATTTTCATCTGCTGGTTCGATAATTATTTCAGTATTATCTTCTGCAACCAATTCTTCAATTTCGATTTGATTTTCCAATTTATCTGAAATTAGATTATCTATCTC
Source organism: Clostridia bacterium (assembly GCA_017505165.1). Lineage (GTDB taxonomy): Bacteria > Bacillota > Clostridia > Christensenellales > UBA1242 > Onthoplasma. The sequence continues at coordinate 5,004 of JAFVPU010000014.1, read as the reverse complement.
AACTTGATTTTGAAGTTTGACACTTGTATCGTTTTGTTTCGATTTTAATGGTAATTCATTATAAATGATTGGTGTGTGATGTATGTTCAAATTGACCATTTTAAGCTCAAAATGTTGATATATGCTTTTACCTTTTATAACCACAGGATAAGCAAATATTCCCGCAAATATTCCACCGAAGAAATCACAGAAAAGATCCCACATTGTATCACGCAAAGCTCTTTGACCAACAAAAGGAACACCTGTTATTGAATTTCTCCATCTTTGCATATTTATGCCATTGATTGTATCTGCAAGGTATTCATAAAATTCCCATATTACGCCAACCGCTACAACTGATGCAGTTGTCATAATAAGCATAAAAATTGGGCTTTGTTTCTTTACATTTCTAAGTATCATACCGTAAATAATAATGCCTATCATACAACTATTAAATGCGTGCAATATGTAATTATAATTTTTTGACAATACATATAAATTAAACAAATCACCACCAATAAAATGTCCGCACAATGCTAGAATAAAATATATTTGAAGTGCTTTTGTTGCTCTCACTTTGCAAAAATACAAAATATAAACTAACAATGATATTGTAAAAGCAGACAGACAATATGTAGAAGCATCAAAACAATCTGAAAACTTCCACATTTTACCAATACCACACAATCCTAGAATATAAAAAGTTATAACACCAATTGCTAGAAGGCATTGGATAATGAAAAATGTTAAACTTATATCCTTTTTCATCTCTTTAAATGTTTTCATGCATAATATATTATCAAATATTTTGTCGATTTGCAAGATATTTTATTACATTTTAAGCAACAAAGTTGAAATTTTGTGTCTATTTGAAAAAAACACCTATCTGGTGTTCTTTACTATATATATTTGATGTTTTCAAAAGAATTCCTAAAATCCGCCACCCATAAGCTTCTTCATCATCGCCATCTTTCCTCCATATGCCTTTGGATTCTTCATCATCTTCATCATTTCTTTAGATTGATTGAACTGTTTCAAAAGCAAGTTTACATCACTAACTTGCACTCCAGAACCCTTTGCTATGCGAGCACGTCGAGATCCATTGATTATTTCTGGATTTTGCCTTTCTTTCGCTGTCATAGATTGAATAATAGCCTTATTCTTCTCAAGTTGTTTTTCATCAATTTGATCTTCAATTTGTCTCAATTTGCCACCAATACCTGGAAGCATGCCAAGGATTGACTTAAGTCCGCCCATTTTCTTCATATTATTGAGTTGTTCTATATAATCGTTGAGATCAAAACTATTTTCTCTAAATTTACGTTCTAACTCTTGCGCAGTTTTTTCATCAACAGCTTCTTGAGCCTTGTCAATAAGCGTCAAAACATCTCCCATTCCAAGTATACGAGATGCGATTCTATCTGGATAGAAAGGTTCTAGATCTGTGAGTTTTTCACCAACACCTACGAATTTAATTGGTTTGCCAATCACAGAACGAATAGAAAGTGCTGCACCACCACGTGTATCACCATCAATCTTGGTAAGCACGACACCTGTTACATCAAGGGCATCATTAAACGCAGTTGAAACTGACACTGCTTCCTGTCCTATCATAGCATCTATAACAAGCAAAATCTCATCAGGTTTGATAACTTTCTTGATATCTCTAAGTTCTTCCATCAACTTTTCGTCTATTTGGAGACGTCCGGCAGTATCAATAATCACTGTGTCAAGAGCAAATTTTTCTGCATAAGCAACAGCCTCTTTGACAGTCTTTGTTGGGTTTTGTGTTCCACGTTCAAAGACATCTATTTGTATAGATTTTCCCAAAACTTTGAGCTGATCAATAGCTGCAGGACGATAAATATCACAAGCAACAAGTAAAGGCTTCTTGCCTTCTTTTTTGAGTTTCAATGCAAGCTTACCTGCCATAGTTGTTTTACCACTACCTTGAAGTCCGCACATCATAATAACTGTTGGAAGTTTTGGTCCAACAATAAGCTTTTGATTCTCTCCGCCCATCAAAGTTGTCAATTCATCACGAACAATTTTGATTACTTGTTGCGTTGGAGTCAAACTCTTGAGGATTTCTTCGCCAACAGCTTTTTCACTAACTTTATTGATGAAATCCTTCGCCACAGCATAGTTTACGTCCGCTTCAAGCAATGCAATACGAATCTCACGCATAGCCTCTTTGATTTCAAGAGCGGTCAATTTTCCATGTTTTGTGAGCTTTGAAAATATATGATTAAGTCTTTCTGATAAATTTGAAAATAATGCCATATGTCTCCTTAAATCTAATCATCTAACAAAGATAATAACTCAAGTCTTGTCATTGTGTCAATATTATTATCCTTGATTTTTTCAATAAAATCTTTTATTCGAGCATCTCTATCAATAAACCCTAGTTTCTTCTCTATTTCGCGAAGATTATTCACCGCTGTGTCAATTGAATCTTTGACTGCTTGACGAGAAATGGAAAGATTCTCACTCACTTCAGATAAAGATAAATTGTTGTTAATATACAAATCAATTATCTCTTTTTGTTTATCAGTGAGCATGTTTCCATAATACTTCATTAAGATGTCAATCTCTATCATCTCTTCGATTTTCATATTCACCTACATTAAAATTTTATCGACAAAACTCTCAACATTGAAGACTTCCATATCATCAACTGTTTCACCGAATCCTGTGAATACAACAGGAACTTTGAGATCATTTATGATTGGATACACCACTCCGCCTTTGCTTGTTCCGTCGAGTTTGGTGAGAATAATTCCGTCAATATTGACACTTTCTTTGAACGCTTTGACTTGCGCAATTGAGTTTTGTCCAATCGAAGCATCAAGAACAATCAAATTCAAATGTTTTGCTTCCGGATATTCTCGTTTAGAAATATTGTTGATTTTTTCTAACTCTTTCATCAAATTCGTCTTTGTATGAAGTCGACCTGCAGTGTCAACAATGAGCACATCCGTCTTTTTTGCTTTCATACTAGCAACAGCATCAAAAACAACAGCAGCAGAATCTGCCCCTTCGCCCTGCTTCACTATTTTTGTTTTGAGTCTTTCTGCCCACATGTTGAGTTGCTCTGTCGCTGCAGCACGGAAAGTATCTCCAGCTGCAAGCAAAACAGACTTTTTGTTTTTTATGAAATATTTTGTCATCTTTGCAATTGAGGTTGTTTTTCCTACACCATTGACTCCGACAACAGTAATAATGAGAGGATATTCAAACTTGATTTCTTGCACATTAAGTCTAGAAATCAAAATTTGACGCAATTCCTTTTGTGCCGAATCAACATCTTTGATGAGTTTCTTCTTGCAAGTATCACGCAAATCGTCCATGATATCCATGGCTGTTTCTACACCCATATCGCTGGAAACAAGGACGGATTCAAGTTCGTCATAAAAATCTTCATCAAGCTCATTTTTCTTGAAAGTGTATTTAATTTTATCAAAGAATTTCTTAAAAATGCCCATTCTTATATCCTCTATATTTTGTGTATTTTAAATATTTTTGCCACAATATTTTGTTTTTAATATCTGTTCGTATTTGTCTATCATTCTATGCATATCATAGTCATTTTGGTCTACAAGATTTCTAGCTTCTTCTATTGTAACCCATTTAATTTCGGTTGATTCATTTGACAATTTGAAGTTATGATTTTTTACAAAGAACAAAAAGTTTATATCATAATGAAAATGTTCTGGTTCTTTTTTCTTCTCAGAATTTGGTATAGTTTGAACTCCTACACAAAATATTTTATCTGATACTAATTCCAAATCTTCTATGCCAGCTTCTTCTGAGATTTCTCTTTTTGCTACATTTAATGAGTTTTCATCATTATCACTATGACCTCCAAATTGGAACCACATTCCAGATTTTCTGTGATGATTTAGTAAAATATTCCCCTTATCATCAGCAACAAATCCGCCGGCTGTGATATGTCCAGCCAAATTTGTTCTAGAATAGCAATTTGTATTATTTTCTAAAAACTTGATTACTTCCAATCTATTCTTTTCTTCCCTAGCATCAAAAGATTGATATTCTTTTAGTTCCTTGATCAAATCAAACATAACACTCCTTATTCGTCTTTCTTTTGAGCGTCTGCAACTTTTACTGCATCTGACAATTTTACAGATACAATCTTGCTGACACCTTTTTCTTCCATTGTTACACCATACAATGAGTCAGCCAACTCCATGGTTGGTTTTCTGTGTGTGATAACAATGAATTGTGTTTCATCACTGAAGCGCTTCAAGTATCTTGCATATCTTTCGATATTTGCATCATCAAGCGCCGCCTCAATTTCGTCCAAGAAACAGAACGGCATTGGTTTGAGTTTCAAGATCGCAAATAGTATTGCAATTGCTGTCATTGTCTTCTCTCCACCACTTAGTAGTGTGATTGATTGAAGAGTTTTGCCTGGTGGTTGAGCGATAATCTCAATACCAGCAGTGAGCGGATCTTCACTTGGAAGTACTTGAAGACGAGCGTTACCGCCACCAAAGAGTTCTCTAAATACTTTTGTGAAGTTTTCTTGGATTTTTCCAAACTCTGTGTTGAATTTCTCAAGCATTTCTTTTGATAAGTCATTGATGATTTTGACTGCATCTTCTTCAGCTTGTTTGAGGTCTGCTATTTGAACAGACATTTCTTCATATCTTGCACCTTCACTCTTGTATTCTTCTATCGCATTGACATTTACATATCCGAGAGCTGTGATTTGATTCTTGAGTTTATTGATATCAATATTAGTTTGTTTGATATCAAAGTTTTCATCTTGAGACTTAAATGGTAAACAATCGTTGTATGTCATTTCATATTCTTCGAATATGCGTTCTTGCATGTTCTCGAGATCAATATCAACTTTTTGTAATTTCATATCTTCTTGATATATTTTGTTATTAAGTTTGTTGATATCTGCTGTGATTGAATTTCTCTTTTCGTCAAGGTCTTTCAATTCTTTCATCAAATTTTCTTTGAAATCATTGAATTGTGAAAGTTTTATGTTGAGTT
>JAFVPU010000131.1 GCA_017505165.1 Clostridia bacterium | reverse complement strand
TTTATTTTAATTTTCTTTTAATTTGTTTGACAAAAATATTAAAATATTTTTATAATATTACAAGAATAGACCAAAATAATATTGCAACGAAAATAAATTTTTATTTAATCACTGAGATTAAATTTAATAGGGGTTCAAATGAAAAAGATTTATACTTTAGCAATAATGATGTTGACACTTTTGTCGTGTTTTGTTTTTTCTGCGTGTGGAGACAAATATAAAAAGTTGTCAATGAGTTTTTATGAAGATGGAAGATCTGTGTCTTCTATCAATTTAATGTTGGAGGAAGAAAACGATTTTCAAGACGAAATTGAGATTGGTGTAAAATTTTCAGGTATAAAGCAAAAATATATTGATGATGTTATATTTGAATTTCCTAATGCAATAGGTCTCTTGAGCAATCAAAGACAGGAAGGTAAATATGTTTATGTAACTCTTACTGTCAATACTCCGATTGAGGAAAGTGAAAATGTTTATTTGAAAGCTATACATGTAGCGAGTGGAAAATCAAAATCTGTTAAAGTAACAGTAAGTCAAAAATCAAATGATATACAACTGTTGAATCAAACATATATAATTTCAATTCCATCAGTTGGTACAAATTCACATGAAATAGATGTTGCAAAAATTGTGAAGTTGTTGCCGGAAGGAAGTTCTGATGATGTAATGTTTGCTCAAACTGCAGTTTTTGATAAAAACAAATTCGTTCCAATCATGGAAGGAGATTATATCAAAGGATTTACTATCAATAGTTCAATTACCCCTGGAGATAAAATAGAGGGGCTTTATCCTATAACCCTTATTAACGGTGAAGTAAATAAAGAGTACAAAGATAAAAAGTTCGATATATTGTTTATTCCGACTCTTAATTCTGAGAATCTTGAAATAATATCAGATGCAAAACATATGAGCGGAAACCACTTGTATGAACCAATATATTTGATTGCAAATGACACTTCAACAGCAACAGGGGATTATAACTATAACAACTTTTATGTTCAACTTAGATACGGAGAAACAGTATTATTAGATAAATTTATTAACGGCTATAATTATTCAGAATATTATGATGTTGAATTGATTGGGTGTTCAAATATTTCATTATTGTTCAATGAAGATAAGACTAGGGTATATATTCAAGCAAAAAATATGAACTCAAACGTAGAGCAAGTTGAGATTAAATTCTTGCCAAAAAATTGTGTTGGAGATATATTACCTTTCAGTCTTAAGATCAATGTAAAAGCGGATATTAAGCCTACTGCTATTGACCTTAGAAAAGGAATGAATCTAGTTGAAAAGGTAGAAGGTGTCAAGACAGTTGATATATATGACGTGTACACAGGAAATTTGGGCAATCAAATGCTCGAATTTACGCCTGAATTAAGAAACAGTTTGAATGATCTGAAAAACATGAGAATCAAAGTTACATCTTCAATGCTCAATGTATTGCAAAGCGGTATTACAAACAGTGTAAATAAAGTCTATACTGATGATACTTTCTTGGTTGAAAAAGAAGATGTTGCATCTATCATAAATTTCAGAAGGAACGAGAAACTATTAAGTTTCTATAAAAATGGATCATCAGATACAGATGCTCTCAGATTTTATTATGATAGCGTATCAAATGTTTTTATATCTGAAACAATAACATATTCAGACAAGGTCTTTGTGAAATATGTTCCAAGCAATCTGCCGGTCAATCAACAACATAAAAACCCTCTTGAAATGACTGTTTTCAACTATTATTCTGGAAATCATGAGTATTTGAAAGCGATAGAATGTGTTGAAGAAATAATATCTTTCAATTCGATAAGAGGTGTTAAAGCAACTGATATTGGTGTCGGTGTGTTAACAAATGCTGGTGGATTAACATATACACAAAAAATAGCGAATCCTACGTCTGTTTATTTGGATAAAAAACAAGGAGATGCATCCTACGCTCTGAAAATAAACAAAGTAACTGGTGTTGATTCTGAAATACTTGAAACTACTTTTAATGTTTCAGTGGAAGGGAAAAACAACCAAACCAATTTGATTGGCATTACATCAGCAAGTTTATCTGGTAATGTGTACAACTTTGTGAAGGCAAACGATATTGAAAAATACTTGATTTTCAACTTGTCTGGATGTGAAACGGGAGAATATCTTCTTAAAATCAAACATGACAGTGGATATGAATATGAACTCAATGTTTTCGTGTACGATTCAAGAGAAGTTGACAATCCTGAATTTGTTGTATCTGGTAATTATATAAAGAATAAAATCTCGGATGGTAATTATTTATATTCGGATACATATGGTGATTATATAGTTGCTAGTACAGAAACACTCACATTTGAAGTCGGACATGATGTGCCAAAGTGGTTCATTGATTCATATGTGTTTACAGCCACAATTGATGGTGCAAGCGCTAATTCTTATTGTAATCTTACATACAACGACAAGATAGCTACGTTCAAGTGCCTTAAAGGTAGTTATGATAATGGTATTAAGAAAATTGTATTGAAATCGAAAATTGTATATAAGACGGCTGCTAGTGATCTTCAACTTACTGTTACAAATGACAAAGAAATTCAAACAACAATATTTATATATGAGAAAATAAAAGAGTCAGATATCTCGATAAATATTTCAGAAATTGAAGTTTATTCTTATGACATGCTTGGTGTTTATGATAAAAATGATTCGCAAGTTGAATTGAGGCTTACTTTAAATAATTCTAATTTGTGGAACTATATTCAAAAAGGAACACAAAATTATGCTGATCATAAAATAGGCTTTGTTGCGACACCTGACAAAGAAAAAGAAGTTGTATGGTATGTTGCTAATGATAATTATGAAACAATGTCAACCATAAGTCAGTCTGATAGAGATGTGAAGTTACAGTTCTCTGGTACAGATGTAGTTGTGCCTTATGATGTCATTATCCGCCCAAGAATAGTTCAATTTGATAACACTTTTGAGAATTTGAGTTGTGTAGTTCATGTTCGTGAGCCTGAGATTTCATCTTCAATTGATGTCGAATTCACAAAAGACGACAAAGATATAAAAGTTAAGAATAATGTATTGAACATCAGAGACGGTCTTACATACAAAATGAAAGTGAAAAATGTTTCTAATTCTTCACTTTTGACGAACCATGGATCTGTTGCTATAGTTGTGAACAAGTATGGAGATGTTGTTGATAATGTCGTTTCATTGAATTATATTGATATCGAAGATGTGTGGGAAATAGAACTTATAGACTCTGCGGTATTGAGAGATGACTTGAGACTCGTTGTATTTGCAAAAGACGCATTGAAAAAAGTCGTGATGAGCTTGTCTTCGGGGTTGACGACAGAAGGAATTATCAATGAATATATGATTGATGGTAAGAGAGCTTATGAAGAATATACATTGTCTCTAAGCAATGGAACTATAGAAAATCGTTATTGGATTGAATCTGCAGATGATTTCTGGGAAATTGCAAATAACGATACGTTGAAATCAAAACATTTTGTTCTGAAAAACAATATCAATCTCAAAAACACAAACTATGCGGAAGAAGAAAGAATCGCAATCGATAATTTCAGTGGAAGCATTACAACATATAATAAAGTTGAGATACAAACGCAAGCAGAATTGGATGATGGCACATATTATGTGATTGATGGCGGAATCTTCAAGGTGGAGACAAGTTATTACGCTGATAAAACTTATTATGAAAACGTTTATCATTCAATATACGGTGCAGAATTAAGTAAGGATAGGATCAACCTATTTGAAACATTAAGTGGAAATATTGTTAGTGTTAATTTCATAGCGAAATATGACTACGATATGAAATTAGAAAATAACATCAACTTAGGTATTATTGGTCTTAATGTAGGTGTATTGACTAATGTAACTGCTGAGGTTTCTGGTGGAGCCAAAATTGATAGTGATTATTATGTTGCTAATTTTGGTGGTCTTGTAGGATACAACAAAAGAATAATTGATATAACCGACAGAGTTTTGGTTGGAGTTAGTGGAAAAATAGATCTTGAAAACGGTACTGCTGATGTGTATTTTGGTTCGGTTGCTGGAATGAATGAAGGGTCTATAACAGGTGTGATTGCTGAAGAACATTTGACAGAACATCAATTTGTTGTGGCATTTGCAGACCAAGGTGCAATATCTAATTTGACAATCAAGTCATCTATTTCAGGAGATAATTCTACTACTATTGGTGGTGTTGTTGGTTACAATAAAGGTAAATTGACGAATATTTACGCAACCGGTTCGATTAATGCTCGGGATACAAACAACGTTGGTGGAATTGTTGGTAAAAATGAAACAACAGCAACTAGAGCAACTGTAAATTATGATGGTGGTAACTATGATGGTATTACATTAGATAATGGTATTAATAAATTTTGCTACGATTTGGTGAATATTAAATCAAGTGTTATTATTCTTGCTAAGAATAATGTCGGTGGTATAGTAGGTCTTGACAATGGTGGAAATTATTATCATTGTATTTATCAAGTTGTGTCAGATGTCGCTGAAAACGGAATCAAAGCGAATGAAAACGTAGGTGGTATTGCAGGAAGCTCGGCCTATGGTAAATTTATATTCTGTTCAGTGTATGGTTATCGTTGGGATTATTCAGATTTAGATACTACATTTGAAGATGACAAGGCTGATATATATGGACAGAACAATGTTGGTGCTATTGTTGGTAATGCTGAAAGCAAAGTGGCAACTGACCCAATAAGCGATACTGATTTACTTATTATCAAACAATCAAGCACAAATGCTTTTGTTGAGTCAGAAGAAATAGTTGGTGCTCTCGTTGGTTCTGCAAATAATAATATACCTGTAGAAAGTGTGTATTTTATGGGTAAACTTGTTGGTACGACAATCAATAAATTTGATAATAAATTTGATAATACAATAGAACTAAAATATTACTATTATGATGAGTCTAATAATACTGGTGATAATCCAAACGGTGATGGTTGGAAAGAAGACAATGATCCTAATAAAAAAGTCAATTATGGAATGAACTATTTAGTTATGCCAAATGCTGATGAGACATATTCTGATACACCAATCTTTGATTTGGCACCAACATCAGTATCTGCAACAGCAAAAGATTCTGCTGGAAACGTAATCAAAGTTGATGATGCATATGATGCATATATACATATTGATTATTACCAATCAAAGTTGAGTGTGCTTGATCCAGAATATCAAGAGGAGCAAGAAAAGTATGATGCTGATGAAAATACTTATGACTTTGCTAGTTTGTTCGATTTCGTATGTGTGCCTGAAGGAAGTTACAGATTCAAAGTGGTTTCAAGCAATACACAAGTGGCTGAAATATTAGATAATGGAAAATTGAGAATAAATGGTGTAGGTATTGCAGAAATAACATTTGTTTCGGTATTAAATAGCAAGGCTAGATGTACTGTCAAAATTGAAGTTAATTATCCTATGAATGATGCGTATTTGATTTCAAATTCTACAATGGTAGAACCTATTAGTTCGGATAGCATTATTACTGGACAAGCCAAATTGTATTATGTTCACGAGAATAGTGATAAATTTTACAAAACAAATACAGATTTGGGCTATAAGGTTAAAATAGAATTAAAATCAGGATATTTGCCTGACGGAAAAGTTATTTCTGATTATATCAAAGTGAGCAATACAGAATATGTAGAAAATATGCGTATCGCTCCAGGAAGAAAACTTAGTATTGAATTGAAAGATACAATAGATGTCATATTTAATGTATATATAACTCCATTTGTCCTTATTGGAGATAAAGATATAGAAAAAGATTCAAATATTTTAGAATTTGGTGAAGAGTATACTTTTGAGTTGTCTACGAAGCAAGGTGTTTCAGATATCAATTTAAACTATAAGAAAATAATTCTTTATCCTAATGATGAAATTTTAATAAATGCAATATTTACGACAGATAAAGAACTTCAAGATGGTGATGTGAATTCAATCTTTAGTTCAAATCCAGAAAAATATGTAAATGTTGAATTTATCAAGTTGGGCGACTTTGAAAAACCAGCGGATGCATCCATTGGAACTCAAACAGCCACTTATAAAGTTCAAATTTCTGATAGTGCAAAATATATAGACAATGAAGACGGTGAAAATGAAGACGGTGAAATTGATGTTACAATTACCTTTAAAATAGAAGGTATAGAATCAAGTGCAAATTTCACTGTTCGTGCTCAAAAAATTGATAATATTGATATTAAAAATTATGCAACTTCTAAACCAAATCCAAATGTGGAAGAATATACAATAGATTCGTTATCTAGAATATTAAGACCTAATTATGCAGGATTGCTTGTTCTTGATGTGGTTCCAAGCAATGGTATATACAAATACTTAGAAATCACTGATATCACAGGCTCTGAAGAAATTATTTTCGCTCAAGTTGAATTCAATTGTGATCATAGTGGTTGCGGTTTGGGCGATCATATGGAAGGACACAAGATCAATGGTGAAGAGATTGGATCAACACCGATCGAAAAAGGTATCAGACTTGTAGGCAAATCTTCAAGGCATTACGTTATGACAAGAATAAGTGCAGATTATACTTCTCGTATTCATACGATAAAAGTAACTGCAAGGAATGAAGAAGGTGTAGATATTGGTACAACCTATTATTATATAGATGTAAAAATGATGCCAAGTATCACTATGAAGTATTATGATCCGAATGGTATTGAAACAGCGGTTTCGACCAATAATGATAGCCAGAACAAAGATTTGGATTCAAACAAATTATATCTCGCCAATGGTGTTAGTAGTGTAGATTTCTACATTACAACCAAAAATTCTGACGGTAATGTGGATATCAGTCTTGATTTTGAGTCTGGAGCTGAAGATGTGAATCAATATTTTGAGATGAAGAAAGCTCAAAAAGATCATTATGAATTGAATTTCAAAAAGTATGATTCATCCATTGTAGGAAGAACTCTTATAATTACGGCAACAACAAGAGCCACTATGGATAATGGGGTTGTAGAATATGAATCTACTACATTCAAATTTGTTATAACCGATTTTGTTATTCATAATATAAGTGTGAATAATAGTGTTAGATCAAATCCAACCACATATGATTATCAAATCTATGGGGATTATTCAATTCCTGTTCAATTGCAGTTCTATTTTGATGAAACCGACATTAGTTACTACAATAATGGCGCGCCACATACTCAAGTGTATGAATTTAATTCGCCAGAATATTTAAGCAATGTTGATCAATCAACCGTTTTGGGTCAAATTTATAAAATATTGAAAGCCTTGAACGAAGTTGAGACAGATGGTGGTGATTTTACAACAAGTTATGTGAAGTTGTACGACGGAGAAAATAAAAAAGATTTTAATTTAGTCGTAGACAAACAAATCGCAATTGTTGAAGGAGAGAGAAATGGTCAAGTAGTTGATAGTGTAACTCTCACAAGAGATAAAATTCAAAATACATTGACTCTTAAGGTTGAAGAATCTGAGAATACTGACAATTCAAGTATGAAGTTGATGTTCAACTATGATTATATAGGTGGAATAAAAAACTATGATAACAGTGCTGAAAATGAAGTAAAGTTTAATAGAAATTATAAATTCAAATTCACAAACAGAACATCTCTTTTCAATATGACTTCGATCAATAATGAAGAAGAATTCTTGACTAAAATGACTTCTGGAGATTCTGGATATTATATTTTGAATGCAGATTTGGAACTTGGAAAATACAATACTTATGCATATGAAAAATTTGGTGCATATTCTCCAATAAATGTTGATATCGATATGTTTGATGGAAATGGGCACACAATCACTATTTATAGTTTTGCGGAGTTTGCTGAAGAAACAATACAAGCAGGATTATTCAAAGAAATCAAAAAAGACATGATTGTCATGAATCTTAATGTGAGATATGTAACTCAACATGATGGTGCAGGCAATTATTCATTTGGTTTGGTGAACAAAAACAATACGGTTTATTCTGATATTTGTTCGATTGATGACAAATTGGGAATAGATTACAAAGCAGTTCAATTTGGTGGAATATCGCCATTGAACAATGGTATAATCACAAACTGTAAAGTAAGTGGAACAATTGCAATGCATGCTTCTACCCTTGAAAATAGTGAAAATACCACAAAGGATATTGATTTTAATATTGGTGGACTTGTTGGAACAAATGATGGTTATATAACTAATTCTGTCAGTGAATTGCAAGTTTATGCTCTTGCGAATATTGGTGGATTGGTATTCAAAAATGGCCCAACAGGAAAAATTGCTTCATCATATTTTAATGCTCAAATCGGTAAAGGTTTGATTGATGCTTATCCTGATGTAGAAAATGAAAAAACCAGTGCAATTGAAGTGAGGGTTGCAGGATTTGTTGTTGACAATGCTGGTCAAATTTCAATGAGTTATACTCATGTTGGTACGAATAGCATCAATGGAGACGGCTCACTTTCATGTAAGGATAGTTCAGCAGGATTCGTATATTCAAATACAGGAAAAATTAAGGATTGTTATGTTCAACAAGGTATTTTAGGTGCAAGCCAAAATACATATTATGGATTCGTGTATAACAATTCAGGTGAAATTAGTACTTCATATACTTATATCAATGAAGGAAAATGGAGTGATAGTGTTAGATTGTTTGCTGGAACGAATACTCGAGGCCTTATTGATTGTATCGAATTTATCAATGGAGATGAAGGATACACAATAAGTTCAGCAGGTTTATCTAGTATTAACTTGATAACTAAAAACTTTGATGAAATAAATTTATACAAAGATCGAAACTTTAATTTTGGTGATAATGAAAATAGTGTTTGGACAATCAAGCCAAATGAGTTGCCAAAATTAGTGTCAACTCTTGAAACTGCAACAGGTTATAGACTTGTTGAGAATATCACCGAGACAAAGGTTGATGAGAATGGAAGGGAATATGAGGAGACAAGAACAGAAGTTTCTGAGAATGGTTATGGAAATAAAGAAAATCCATATGTAATTTATGATTTGGCTACATGGAATGCATATGTCAAGGTCAAAAAAGATTCTCCATTTGATGATGTTAGAAGTTATTACCGCTTCGTGTCAGATATCGACTTTAGTTCAATCTCTATGACATTGCCAACTTCAAATATGACTTTTGCAGGCAACATTCAAGGTAACAACATGACTATATCTGGTTATACAATCTATTCAGACAAAAAATTGTCTTCAATAGGCTTGTTTAAGGATATCGTTGATTCGGGAGCAAGAGAAATTACTCCTGCAATCAGAAATTTGAATATCAGTGCTTATTCTGTAAGTGCGACAAAGACTGAAGTTGTTGGAGTGCTTGCTGGTTATATTGAAAATTATCATTTATACAATTTGTCTGTTGATTGTGATGCTATTGTCCTTGGTGGAAATATTGTCGGTGGACTTGCAGGTGTTATCGGTGGAAATATAGATATCGAAAACATAACCTCTAGTGTGAGTGTAAGTGCTGAAAAACGTACTGCCGGCGGAATATATGATATGTATATTTCAAAGGTAAACGGTGCTGAACAATATCAAGGAATACAAAATGTTACATTTGCTGGATCTGTGGCTGGTATTGTTGATGTGTTTGACAATAGTTCTACGTTCAATGTTGCGAATAGAAATATTGAAAGCAACTTATACAAAGTTATAAGAAATGTCAAAGTAAATGGCGAAGTAACAGTCATTGGAGAAAATGTTGGTGGAATGTTTGGCTTCTTGGGAGAAAGAGTTAAACTCGAGAATGCAACAATTGAAATCAATAATGGAAAATTGACTGCGACAAGACAAGCTGGTATGATAGCTGCGGAAAATCGTGGGGTCATAAAGAATGTTTTATGTATCAGTCAAAATGAAAAATTATTTGACGATCCAAGCGTTATTGAAGGTGTTTCTGACTTCGTCTTTGGCGGAGCAGTTGGACTCAACTTTGGTGGATATATAGAAAATGTCAATGTGAGTGTAGACATTGTCTTTGAGACAAGAAGCAATACTGTAGGTGGTATTGTTGGTCGAAATGTTGGTGGAACTATCAATGATGTTGTGTATGACGGTAAATTGTTTGCAAATGTGATAGGTGGTATTGTTGGTGTTGAAAACAATATCATGACACTCAAGCAGTCTGGTATACTCACAAATGAAACCATTGAATATGTATTCGATGGTTATAGTGAATATACTCCAGATCCGAGCGTTCCTGAAGAATTAAAAATACATGATGTCGAATATTATGGTGTTACAAAGAAATATAACAATTGTTCGATTTCAATAGATACATTCAATTACTGGCTTGAACGCATGGATAAGATCTATAAATATACAGTTGATATCAATAACAATCTTCAAGTGAGCGAAACGAGATGCCTTGGATTATTTGTCGGTCGTGGAGAAGTGAATTCATCAAAAATATTTAAGAAGGATATACAGAGCTTTGTTGATGGTAATTTGATGAAATTCTTGACATTCGAGACAGATAAAAATTCAATAACAGTCGAAAAGTTGAGCAAATATCCAAAAGGTGATGAAGAATGGGAAAAATCTATTGAAGATGCAAAATTATCTTCAAGATTGAATTACACATTCACTGAAATGGAAAATATTTTGATATTAGACATTGCAGATATATCTTCTGATTATGTTAAGAATAAGGAATTGTATTTATTAACATTAATCGGATCAAGCCTTGATGAATATAATTCTTGGTCTAAAGGAACTGTTGATATTTCTAGTAGGATTTTCTGCTTGGATCATAGCAAGATAACTGACGTAAAGGTTGCAGACATAACTCCAGGCGGAGGTGCTGGCGGAGGTGGTGTTGTAGATCCTGGCGCTGGTGGAGCTGGCGGTGGTGGCGGTGCTGGACTTGTTGCTCCTACCCCAGAAGAAATACCTGCTGGCAGTGGTGGCGGTGCTGCGGGAGCACCTCCAGCTATTGTTGGGGCTGAATTGTTTGCTAATGCTGAAGTGCTGGAAAAAATCGTTAAAGGAACATTGCCGGACTATGTAATTGATAATGAAGCGGAGCTTATTAATTTGTTTAATTATATTGGATATAACAGAATAAAAACTCAAGTAAATGTAAAAGTCAGTCCATCGTTAAATATTAATAGAATTGCGGATATTGATAAATATATGGATAAAATAACTTTTTCTGGTTATAGTTATGCGAGGGGTGTAAGTGGTGATTATTTGGGTATTTACTGTGCACGAGATTTACCAGTAGAAACTGCAAGGAATGGTTATGATCCTTTATATGCGACAGCTGATATATCTTCTCGTCATTTTAGCATAGATGACAATACAAAATATCCTAATGTAATTAATCAAGTTAGTACAAGTGATCAATTGGTTTTTATATTTGAGAATAATAGTTTGAAAATAAATGATTCAGGTGTTGTTGTTGCAGTAAATCAGGATGCAAGGAACAGACCTGTATGTGTAAGTGGTACAATGGCTGATAAGGTTTATAAAGCAGCAAAAAATATATTGGCTCTCATTTGTACAGATACTGATTCTGACTATATGAAAGCAAAGAAAATCTACGAATGGATTGTTACAAATGTTACGTACGATAATTATGGTGCAAACAATGGAACTTATACTGAGCAGTATAGATGTTTTTATGCAGAAGGTGCACTGATAGATAGATATGCTGTTTGTGATGGTATGGCAAAAGCATATGTTATTATGTGTGGTATTGAAGGTATTCCTTGTATTCGTATAGATGGTTTCTCAAGTTCGGGCAGTGGTCATGCATGGAATCAAGTTAAGTTAGGTTCAAGTTGGTATCATGTAGATCCTACAAATAATAGATTTGGATGGGATGATGATGCTGAAGTTTTGGGTGGACAAACTTATAATATTACAGATATAGATTTACAGCCATCTACAAGTGCTCATGATATATTTACATTAACAGAATATTATTGTGGTTCAGAAGATATTTTAATTGAAGCAAATACATTAGATGCTATTTATGAAGAATTATGTGATTTGCTTTCTGCATTTAAAAATAGTATGGGAACCTCAAAATATGGTTATATCGAATTCAAAGACGTTGCCAATACGGTGCAACTTGAGTGGGATACTGGGAATACTGATAAAAATAACATTTATCATTGTTTTGTGAGTGTCTTCTCGGGAATCGGATATAGCATTAGAGGAGAACGAGGTTATGATGTTGATGGTAATATGACTGTATGGATATTTGAAATAATTTTAACTTGACAAAGTTAGAGATTGAAATTATAATATAGTCATGAAAATTGATTACAACAAAATAATGCATGAAGAAATAAGTAGTTTTGGTGATAAGCCAAAACTACTTTTGCATTGTTGTTGTGCTCCTTGTTCAAGTGCTGTAATTGAGCGAATAAGCAAATATTTTGATTTGACAATGTTTTATTATAATCCAAACATTTATCCCGAGTCTGAATATGAACTGCGAAAAGTTGAGTTCAACAAACTTGGTGTGAAAGTGGTGGATATTGGATATAATCATGATGAGTTTTTGTTTATCGCTCAAGGCAAGGAAGATGAACAAGAAGGTGGATCAAGATGTCAGGTTTGCATTGCTTCAAGATTGAAAAAGACATTTGAGTATGCTGTTGAAAATTCTTATGATATGGTTACTACGACTTTGAGTATAAGTCCGCACAAAGATGCTGAGTTTATCAATCAGATAGGTGAGCATTTTGAAAAAATATATGGAGTGAAATATCTTCATGCGGATTTCAAAAAGGAAAATGGTTATTTAAGGTCAATTCAACTCTGCAAAGAACTTGGTATTTATAGGCAGGATTATTGTGGATGCGAATTTTCGATACATACAAATAAATAAATTTATGCATATATACAAATATGCTGAATCAATTTATTATTAACAAACAAAATTTAATAAACAATATAAGGCAAGTTAGGTTGAACAATCCAAACTCTCAGATTTGTGCTATGGTGAAGGCTAATGCTTATGGTGTTGGCATGACAAAAGTGGTAAAAATTTTGAGAAATTATGTGGATTGTTTTGGAGTGGCTTGTCTTTTTGAAGCGAAAAAAGTTCGAAGATCTACGGATACTCCGATTCTTATTGTTGGACCGCTTGAGAGAAAAAAGCCTGATGACAGATTCATTTATACATGTCATTCTCTTGATGATGTGATGTTTTTGGCAAAATATGATATCAAGATAAAAATACATTTGAAAATAAATTCTGGGATGAACAGATATGGAATATCAACAATTGATGAGTTTGAGAAAGTTCTTGAAATTATAAACAAAAGCAAACTTGAATTAGTTGGAGTATTTACACATTTTGCTACATGTGATAAAAATGTGGATATTCAGTATAAGAGATTTTTGAAGTTCGTAAACTATCTCCATGCAAGGGGATTGAATTTGATTGTTCATGCTGACAATAGTGAAGTAAACAAAAGTTATAATCATCATTTAGATATGGTTAGAGTTGGGTTTGATATTTATTATGGTGAAAGTTGCGGATTTAAATCTGTGGTTGAAATAAAGACAAAAGTAGTGCAAATCAATAATGCAAAGAAAGGGGAAATGGTTGGATATAGCAATCGGTGTATTGTTGAGAAAAAGACAAAAGTTGCAATTCTTCCAATAGGATATGCTGATGGTTTTGATATGGCATATATAGGAAAGATGATTTTTGTTAATGGTGTTGCGTGCAAGGTTTTGAATATTTGTATGGATTGTTTTATGATGGATGTTACGAAAGTCGATATAAAAAAAGGAGATGAAATCTATATATTAAATAGATTCAACTCCATCAAATCTTATGCGGATTTTATCAACACAATCGAATATGAAGTGATGACAAAATTTTCATCAATTAGAGCAACAAGAAAAGTTGTTAATTCCTATCTCCTCGAAGCATAAAGATATACAAAACCAATCTTAAGAGAGAGAGAATAGAAGTAACAAGTCCCGCAATGTAAGTCCATGCTGCTGCATTGAGAACTTTTTTCACGCCGGCGCCTTCTTCTTTGTCCATTTCACCAGTTGAAACCAACATTTTGTATGCACGTTTGCTGGCATTCAATTCGACTGGTAGAGTTATCAAAGAAAATATTGTTGACATTGAATATAAAATTAGACCAATATAAATCAACCACATAGCTTGAGTTGCTTGGAAAGAAATTTCCATAATTAAACCAATAATGATCAAAGGCCAAACAAGGAAGTTCGAAATATTCACAATAGGAACCATGGCAGATCTTAATTGAATTGGCTTGTATTTTGCTTTATGTTGAAATACGTGTCCTATTTCGTGAGCGGCAACTCCAACTGCGGCAACACTGCTTTGACCGTAAACAGATTGAGAGAAAGATACCGTATTGTTTTGAGGATTGAAATTGTCTGTCAATTCTCCTCGAATTGTTTGTATCTTAGTATCTTGACATCCACCGCCATCCAACATTGTGCGAGCGACTTCATTTGCGGTTCGTCCTGATTTTGTTTGCACTTTGCTGTATTTATTGAAAGTAGAAACAACTTTGCATTGTGCCCAAATTCCCATAATAATTCCAGGTATCATAACTATACCTAAAGCATAATATA
>JAFVPU010000130.1 GCA_017505165.1 Clostridia bacterium | reverse complement strand
TTCTTCAGCTTCTTCAGGGTGTTCTTCTAAGTAATTTAAGATTCTCTGGAGTTTACCATTTAGAATATATTCATCCAAGAGGATATCATAATAACCCTTCTTAGTTCGATCATACTCTTTAATATACTCCATCTGATCGTATTTAGAAGGTCGCTCAATCATCTTGCTGGTATCGGTAGCAGTCTGATACTGATAAGCTTTCTTCTTCATATCCATTAAATGTTCATCCTTCTTCGAATAAAGGATATCAACAGTTGCGATAATTTCATGGAAATTCAGAAGCTGAATCTTACCAGCATAATCTTCACGATATTCACTGGTAGGAATATACTTACCATTAACGAATACCAGCATACGACGATTCAAGAATGCAAAGTCACGACCAGAATAATCAATACACATTCTGTAAGCAGCATCTCGTTCTTTATTTGTAGTTTCAGGAGCAGAGTAATCCATTCTGAATCTACCGATATTTGTAGAATAATGAATACTACAATCAGTGGTATCAATCTTCGTGGTGGTGACGACGTGGGAAGTACCGGTATAAAGACGCTTCAGATGAGGATTAAAGTCATCGCCAAATGTAATCAGTCTCTTATAGAAGAGATTGATCTCATCCAGTTTAATTTCACCAGAATCAACCAGGTCAGCCAGAATGGATAAATATTTAACACCCAGCTTACCGTGGAAATTGATCATGATGTCATCAAAAGCGAATGCCTGAATATTAGAGTGCTCAAACTTCAGCATAATCAATCGTTCATCTACACGAACGATCATGGTATTATGATCAGAATAAGCGACTCGATTGTCAATGGTGTCTAAGAATTCATACCAGATATCATCTTCTCGTAGATCAGCAGTTTTAACTTCATCACCATAATAAATAGGATGCAAAGTTTCATCAAGCTTTTCTTGGAAGAGTCTACCTAAGCCATCAGTCCCATTATCATGTGCATGATAATCCAGACCCATAGAAGCATAGACATCATAACCATCGTCAAAATAATATCCTTCAGGCATTTCAATACCGATCTCCATAAGAGACTTAGAAATGACATCGAGAATAATCTCCTGTTGTACTGCAGCAGGAATACCTAACCATAGATCATCCTGTTCAGCCTCAGAAGGTTCTCGGATAGACATGATATAGGTTACTGCTTTTTCTTTTACTGCATCGAAGTCAGGTAACTCATTACCCTCATCGTCCATGATGGGATGGATCAGCATCTGATTTCTCTTTATAGACGACTCATATTCGCCAATGGCGACAGTTTCTTCAGTTTCAGGAAGCGTTTCACCCTCAAGTGCCAAGTCACCGGTATCAGGATTATCAATTCCTAAAACATGTGCAGTTAAAAGAATTTTATAAACGATTGTATTTAAGACATCATCACTGGAGGTGGATAAATAATGAATCCACATATCACCAATAGATGCATCAGTAGGTGTATCATCATCGGTGATATATTTCCGAGCAATACCCAGCTTCTGATCTTTGGTCATATTGGAAATTTCATCCATAGTGATAGAATCACCAGTATCAGGGTTGACAAATGTAACATCATCCATAGCCAGCATACCAACTACAGGATCAACGACATCATCTACCATGATATTATTTGCTAATACATCACCGATACTGGTTAATAAGTCTTCAGTAGGAGGAGAAGCATCAACTTCAGATGTTTCATCCAGGTCAGTCAGTAGATCATCAACAGAGATCTCGCCCTCTTCCTCGGGCTCTAAATCATCAAAAAGCTGATCCATTGCATAATCACCAGATTCAGAATCATCAATAGATTCAACTTCATTGACAACATGAATCGACTCTGTTACACCATCCATAGAGTCAGCAATCGGCAACGCGCTGATAGCCGAT
>JAFVPU010000129.1 GCA_017505165.1 Clostridia bacterium | reverse complement strand
AGAAATATCAACAGCTGAATTTAAGCCAGTTGTTAGAGAACAATATCGTCAACAGGGAATTGTTAGACAAAGTGCTTTGATAAACAGACCATTTAATATAAATTCATATGATTGGCGATTAAGAATTGCTTATGAAGAATCTAGAATTGCTTATGAAGAATCTAGAATTGCTTATGAAAAATCAAGATGTGCTTATGAACAATCAAGAAATACTTATGAGCAATCAAGAAATGCTTATGAGAGATTAAAAATCGCTTATGAACAATCAAAAAATATGAACAATCAATGATTGTTCATGAGGAATCGGAGATTGCTCATAATTCAAAATTGGACCAACTTTAGTTGGTCCAGTTTATAGGAACAAAACCTTTATCTTCTAGGACTGAATTGACTAACATAAACACGCTTGAATTCATGAAAGTTCCAGATCTATTCAATGGTGATGGATGGCCAGCAATCACAACTCTTGAATCATCAATTCCTTCTATGAATTTCTCAGCTTGTTTTCCCAATGTGAGGAATATACAATTTGTTGTTTCATTTAAACGAGAAATTATTGATCGTGTGAATCTTTCCCAACCAAAATTTTTATGTGAATTTGATTTTCCTTCATTGACAGTCATAATAGTATTCAATAGCAAAACTCCTTGTTCTGCGATATTAGTCAATGTTTTATCAAATTGATGATCTTCAAGCAAACCATATTCATTCCTTATCTCCTTAAATATATTCTTTAAAGATGGAGGAACTACAGCATTTTCATGTATTCCAAACGCAACACCAATTGCTTCTTCCTTATGAATATATGGATCTTGCCCAATTATGACTAATTTAACATCATTTGGCTTTACTAAATTAAATGCCCTAAAAATATCCGATTTAATTGGAAATATATTTTCTTTTTGAGCATTCAATTTTTGAAACAGCAATTGCCAATAATCTTTATTTAACTCATCTTCCATAAATTCTTTCCATTCAACAGGCAAATAATCAAATATTTCTTCGTCAAACATCAAAGCAAAGCTGAGCTTTGCTTTGTATAAATAAAACATGGGCAACCGAAGTTGCCCATCACCAATATTAATGAGCAACAGAAGTTGCTCATCACCATTTATTATAGATTTTAAATAAATAAGAATGGATGATAATATAGAATCCAATAATCTGAGTGCCGAAGGCACTCAGTCTAATAAACAAGAAAAAGTTGCTGCTTCAGCAGTTACTTTTTCTTATGACAGTGAGTCGAGATTATTTTATCATCAAATTTATGCAATAGATTATGCGATTGAGCGATTCAAAACTCATAAAGGAATGATTTGTTCGGTATTTGCTGGTGGCGGTAAAACAACAATTGCTTCAAGAATAATCAAAGCATTGAAACATAAAATTTCAAATGTCATATTCTTTGCTCCATCAGTCATCTTAGAAGATCATAGACGAGCAAATAAATCTTATGTCGACATTGATATGTCTTTCCATCCAATTCAATCTCCCAAATTATT
>JAFVPU010000128.1 GCA_017505165.1 Clostridia bacterium | reverse complement strand
GCTATTTTTTCAGCGCCTTTATGCTGGTGCTTTTATCAATATTTCTTCATCTTAATATATCGGATTTTAATATAGAAGCTTTCTCCGAAACCGCTATAGGAAATTTATTCTTAAGCGTAAGTTTACAACTAGGATTACTTCTAGTTTTCTTTTTCCTCAACCGCAACAAAGACAATAAAATAACAAGCACCTTCTCTTGGAAGAAACTTGGACTTTACTCATTGATTTCTGTTGTTTCATTCTTTCTTTTATCTCCAATAATATCCTGCTCTGAAAAAGTGTTAAACAAACTAGGATTAGTTTCAAGCGGTATTGAATTTGATTTGAATATAAAAAACTACTTCTTATCATTAATAGCAATGGTATTATTCCCTGCAATCTGTGAAGAATTGTTATTCAGAGGACTTATTTTCAAGGGAATGAAACAGCATGGAAAAAATCTTTCAATCACATTGTCTGCAATCGCCTTTTCAATCTTTCACATGTCAATATTCCAAACAATTTATCCTCTTCTATTCGGATTGTTGCTTGGAATAATTATGTATAAAGAGAATAATATATTTTATACAATAACAATGCATTTCATTAACAACTTTTTGTCCTTGACATTTATGTTTTTAGGTATAGACTTCTTTGTTAATCATTGGCTTTTCTTTGTATTGGCAATTTTATTATTCTCATTGTTCTTATTTGGTCTTATAAAACTTATCAAATCAACAAAAGAAACAAGCAAAGAAATTTTGAATAAATCTCATATTGTATATTTAACCATCTCCTTTGCTATCATGATTGTATTGTGGATTATATTAAACGTATATGGAAAATAAAAATTTTTCAAAAATAAGTACATTTTACTTCATATCCATATTATCCGTAGCTATTATATTTGCTATGGGATATTTTGGTTTGATAAAGAATGAATTCGTCTCTAGTTTTGCAATACAAATCATGGTTATGTTTGCCATTCCGGTCTTGTTGTACACCATATTTATTTCAAAGAACCCAAAAAAGACATTCTCAGACTTTGGATTCAAAAAAATTTCGTTGAAGGTAATTTTTATTTGCGTATTTCTTGGATTTATTCTATATATCTTAAATTTATTTGTATCTTCATTCTTTTATGGAATATTAGATGTTTTTGGATACGACACCATGTCTTCGCCAACAAGCGTAAAACTCACCAACGGATTTCTAATCAAAGAATTCGTCTTGTCTGCAATTTTGCCTGGATTCTGCGAAGAAGTTCTTCATAGAGGAATGATGCTTCATGCAGGAAAAAGGTCTGGAAACAGCAGATATTGTCTCATCATTTCATCTTTGCTATTTGGTTTCGCTCACCTCAATGTTGGTCAATTCTTCTATGCCACAATTTTAGGTTTCTTTATTGGTTATGTTGCGCTTGTTACAAACAGTATTTTCCCTGCAATGATACTTCACTTCATGAACAACGGATTAAGTTTGTATTTTAGTTTTGCACCAAAAATGAATTGGCCTTTCGCAAATATGATTGACAACATAATATATTTTGGAAATATCTCTCCGATAATGTCAATATTATGGACCTCAACATTGATATTTGCAATCCTATCAATATACTTCTATTTAACAAAATATCTAGCAAGAGATAGAATAAAAAATGATGTGCGCAAAGCCATAAAATCATTAAAACTTGAAACCTTACCACTGGAACAAGCTCAAGAAAAAATAGACAAAGCAAATCAAATTTTAAAGTACTGTAATAGCAATAGATTTAGATACAGATTATCACACAAAACAAAATTTAAATTTACTGATAAAATCTTTTTATACTCCAGCATCTTTTTAGGCACCATAATTACCATTTCAACTTTTATTTGGGGGATAATGTAATGTTAAAAATAAATTTAATCGCAATTGGCGATATCAAAGAAAAATATTTGCTTGATGCAATTGACGAATATTCAAAAAGGATTCGTAGATTTGCCAATCTGAATATTATTGAACTAAAAGAATCTATATCAACTTCAAGCAATAAAAAAGACATAGAAATCGCACTCGAAAAAGACGCAAAAAACATTGAAAAACATATTGGCGGATACACTATATGTTTGGATATCAAAGGCAAGATGCTTTCGAGCGAACAATTGGCAGAAAAAATCGAAAAAACAAGTCTAAATTCTAGTGAAATAACTTTCATAATTGGAGCTTCAAACGGACTGTCTGAAAGAATAAAAAATATATGTAACGAAAAAATGTCTTTTTCTCCAATGACCTTTCCTCACCAATTGATGAGAGTGATTTTCCTAGAACAAATTTATCGCGCTTTCACAATTCTGAACAATATTGCATATCACAAATAGAGGTGATTATGACATATCAAGAACTTATCAATCAAATTCTCCAACTCCAAGATGATGGATTGGAGATTTTTAATGCAGGAAAATCAGTACTTGGAAAGAATATTTTAGCAACTCATGTTGGCGATTATTCTGGTGTGCAAATTTTAATTCAAGGAGGAATTCACGCGAGAGAATATATTACAAGTTTGCTTCTTGTTGAACAAGCCAGAAATTTGTTCCTAAATAACTCTATCAAATCGGGTGGAATCTATTTCATATTCTTAACAAACCCTGATGGTGCAGAACTAGTACTCGATGGTCTAAACAATATTCCATGCGATATAACGAAGCAATATCTAACTATAGCAAACAATAGTTCCACAGATTTTTCACTTTTCAAAGCTAATATAAATCTAGTTGACCTAAACACCAACTTTGACGCAAACTGGGGTGAAGGGGCTCAGAACGTAAGATGTCCTTCAACCGAAGATTTCATTGGTTTTTATCCAGAAAGTGAACGCGAAGTAAAGTCTCTTATTGATTTTACACTACGTGTAAAACCACTTTTAACAATATCCTATCACACAAAAGGTGAAGTAATTTACTATGGATTCACTGGTCAAAACGAACAATCTGTTGCTAGAGACCTAGCCATTGGCGAAAGTTTTTCAGAATTAACAGGATATCCATTGATATTCACCGAAAATTCAACAGGAGGATATAAGGATTGGTGTATACAAAAACTGACAATACCTTCCTATACTTTCGAGGTGGGTAACGAAAATCTTCCTCACCCTATCACTATAGAAAATCTTCCTGAAATCTATATGAAAAATAAAGATATTCCACTTGTGGCACTAAATAAAGCTATAGAATATCAAAAAGAGATTGACTTTATTCCAATTTTGGAGCAAAATATAGTCAAAGGAGAATCATATGAACCACATGGAAGAAGCATCTCGTCTCGCTTGTGTAGCCTTCTCAAAAGGCGAAGTGCCTATAGGAGCAGTAATAGTAAAAAATGATAAAATAATCGCAAAGGCATATAACACTCGTGAAAAGGATCAAATAGCAACCCATCACGCAGAAATTTTGGCAATTGAAAAAGCATGCAAAAAACTTTCTTCATGGAGACTTGATGATTGCGATTTGTATGTTACACTCGAACCTTGTCCAATGTGTGCTGGAGCAATTTTAAATGCTAGAATAAAAAATTTATACTATGCAGTAAAAGATGAAAACAGCGGTGCAATATCAAGGTTTAATTTGATGCAAAACACTTTGAATCACACAACAAATTGTATACACCTAAATGAATTTGAAGAAAAAAACAAATCATTGATTCAAACTTTTTTCAAAACAAAAAGAAAATAGAGATTAGTTTCTCTATTTTTTCAAATTTTTTTAACTTTTTTGATGAAATATCGATTTTTTATATGGAAATATATCCAATAAATAAACACTGAAGAAATAAGAACATCCAGCTATGAAATATGCAAAAAAACTTACAAATAAACTTTTTCCAATGCTGTTTATTACAAAATAGACCAACAACATCAATATTGAACTAACAACAATTTTCATACCAAAGAATTTTTCAAAGCTTATTTTTTGTATCTTTCTCACCTGCAAAAAATTCAACACAAACACAATCAGATAACACAACGTACTAGCAATAGCCAAAGCATATATATTGATATCGATATATGGCAAATATATTATTTCAATTAAAAATTTACACATCACTCCTATAATTAAATTTTTTATAGTACTGAGTCTTTTGTCGTTCGCCTGCAGATATGATGATATAATTTGATTAAGCGCCAAAAAGATCATACCAAAACCACCAATTCTCAATAGCTCAGCAGAAATGGAAAGTCCATCTATACCTTGACTAGAAATAGTATTTGAATATAAAATTCGTAAAATTCCTTCTGGCGCAACCACAAAAATAGCAAAACAAGGAATTGTTATCAAAATGACTAATTGAAATATTTTTGAAAACTTTGTCCTGTCTTGATTCTCTTTTGAAAAACTAGGCATGACAGCAGTTGCTACAGCAAATGAAAATATAGTTGGAAGTGTAACAATATTATTCACAGCACCACTTTCAAGCCCATATAAATATATCGAAATTTCGCTTGAAAAATTTATATTCAACAATTTTATAACAAGAATACTATCTATAAAAGTTGAAATAGGCAATATCAAATTTGTAAGAGTTATAGGCAAAATGTCTTTGAGAATTTGTTTTTTATTAGTATAGGTATTTTTCGCGCTAGTTTTTATGCCTTTTTTCTTGAAATTCATCAATAGTATTAACATTGTTACAATTTCACTAACAACGATCCCTATGATAGCACCAACTATTGAATATATGAGTCCCCAATCAATCAAAAAAACACTTAATAACAATCCTACTACAAGTTTTACAAATTGTTCAACAACTTGCGATACGGCAGACGGAATATAATTCATCATACCCTGAAAATATCCTTTCAAAACACTAGAAACACCAACAATTACAATTGAAGGCGCTAATAATTTAAAGCATATAGCAATTCTTATATCCCCCTGACTTTTTGCCAAAATATCACTAAAAGCAAACAGTACACATGCCAAAATGATTGAAATAATAATAGTAAATTTAAAACAATATTTAATAGAAAATTTTACGTCTTCACTTTTTGCAATAACTTTTGACACAGCAATAGGAATCCCAGTAGTTGACAATACCAAACACATAGAATACACAGGAAAGACCAATTGATACAAACCTATCCCAACCCCTCCCAAAATTCGAGTTAATATAATTCTATAAACTGCACTAAAAACTTTTGCCAATACGGCACCCACAGTTAATAATAATGCTCCACCCACAATACTATTTTGTCTCATCACTATAGTATTTGTTATTTATTTTTAATTATTAATTTTTCTTGCAAAATCAAGGTTTTTTTTATATAATCATTTCATGAAATTTAAATTCTCCTCATTTATATACGCCTTGGCCCCAATGGCAGGAGTAACAGATTTTGCCTTTAGAAAAATCTGTTGTGATTTCGGTGCAAATATGGTTACAACAGAAATGGTAAGCGCAAAGGCTCTTGAACACTCAAGTCCGAGAACAGCCAAAATGCTCAGAGAAGATTCAACCTGTCTGAAATGCTGTCAACTTTTCGGTCATGAACCTGAAGCAATCAAGAAAGTAGTTGAAAAAGATACTTTTTCTCACTTTGATATAATAGATTTCAACTGTGGTTGCCCTGCTCCTAAAATTGTGAAAAACAATGATGGATCCGCAATGATGAGAGACATTGAAAAAACCAGAACCGTCATCTCCACCCTTGTTGAAAATTGCAACAAGCCTGTTTCAATAAAATTTAGACTAGGCATAGATGGCAAAGAAAACTATATCGAATTTGCAAAAATGTGCGAAGAATGTGGTGTTTCTTTCTTGATTCTCCATGCAAGAACGAGAGAACAAGGCTATGCCGGTGAAGTAGATAAATCTGCTTACAAAAAACTTATCGACTCCGTCAAAATACCAGTTATTTGGAGTGGCGATATCAAAACTAAAGATGATGTAGAATATGCAAAATCAATCGGTTGTGCAGGAGTAATGATTGGAAGAAATGCACTTGGAAATCCAGAAATATTTTCAACCCTGCAAGGAAAAACTCCTCCATATACAAAAAAAGAAGCAATAATCAAACATCTAGAACTTTTGAAGTCTTATTATAGAACAGAAAAAACTCTTGTTGCATATTTCAAAAAACACTTAATGTGGTATGTAAAATCAATCGAATGTGCAACAGCAATAAAACTAAAGATTCTTCAATTCACAACGCTAAAAGAAATCGAGGACCTTCTCAAAACTTTATAAAAAACGTTTGCACACAAAAAGTACAAACGCAAAATTTATGGTGTGAGTGGGCAGATTCGAACTGCCGGCGTTTTGCTTAGGAGGCAAACCCTCTATCCATCTGAGGTACACCCACAAGTTATAATTTAATATGAATAAAATTTTCCACAACCCTGAGTATTCAGAGCTGTGGATTTTTTATTTTTATTAATCTTTTTTAAAAACGTCAACACCATGATAGTAATCATCAATTTCAGCCAATTCTGCTTGGTCAATAACCTTGTTTACCTTCATCAACGAATCATCAATCACACTTCTCAAGATTTCAACATATTTAGAATCTTTGTATAAATCGAAATTCTCCAAATCAGTATCTTTGACAGAAAGTAATTGTTTCAGCCTTAATAAAGCATCTTTTGTTTTTCTACATTTTGCCACGAAGACTTTTCTATCATCTAATTTTTTTATTTTTGACAATTTTTCAGCTATAATCTCTTTAATAATTGGAAATTCATAGAATTCTTGAATCTAAGTATTGTCTTCTTTGTTCTTCTTTTTAACTTGCGCCGTTGGTTTGATAGCTAAATCAATATAGAAACCTCTGTTGTACATTTCGTTCATCAACTTTGCTTCAAGTCCGCGTTGTTGCAACACTTGGAAATAAGGTTTTTTATGGAACAGAGCTTGCAAAGTTCTTTCGTGATGAGTTTGATATACGAAGAAATCTTTTCTCTGTCTGATCAATTCTTTTTCATTATATAAAAACTTCTCTTTGTTTTGTTTTGACAATTTTCTATCATAATTTATCTCTTCAAATTCTAATTTATTTCCAGATATTTCACCTAATATATAGGCTGAAAAAGTTTTCAATCTTTCAGGATCGAATCTGTTGTAAAAATTATACATTGCATCAGCATAATAATGACGCAAAGTCAACATATAATAATACAATTTTTCAGCATCAAAGTCATCATACTTTTTCTTGCTAAGATCGTTCTTTGTTTTTTCTATGAAGTCCTTATATTTTTCAATATCAAATTCTTCAGGTTCAATATATTCACCCTTAGCTTTGATTCTTTCTTTGATTAGTCTAGCCTCATTTTCTCTTTTTTCTTCACGTTGTTTTCTGAGATATTCACTCCATTTTGAATTTGGATCCCATCTTGGTCCTCTGACATCATAGTCATATCTATCGTCATCATCGTCGTCCATAAAAACCTCCAGTGAATCTTATATAATAAGATTAACACATATACTAAAAATTTGCAATACCCCTATCTAATCAATTGATCGATTCTTCCGCCACCATAACATTTTCCGTCCTGATCATAAAGCACAGCGAATTGGCCAATAGTAACCGCTCTTTGCCTTTCTTTGAACACAAGTTTGATTGTGTTTTTGTCAATAATTTCAACTTCACATTCTTGATCCGGTTGGCGATACCTTAGTTTTACACCAGCAGAAAAGTTTTCATTCATCACATCAGTTATCCAATTGAATTCGGTTACAATACATGCAGATGAAAACATTTCATCACACTCTCCACAATTAACATACAATGTATTTGTCTTGACATCTTTGTCAACAACAAACCATCTATCATTGTCATAGCCATTTTTTCCGCCAATATTAAGACCTCTGCGTTGTCCTATGGTATAATACATAACACCATCATGCTCACCAACAACATTGCCCTGCAAATCTTTAATTTTACCCTTATTTGCAGGAATAAATCCTTTCAAAAAATTTCTAAAATTTCTTTCTCCGATAAAACAAATTCCTGTGCTATCCTTTTTCTCAGCTGTCGAAAAGCCTAATTCTTTTGCTATTCTTCTCACCTCAGGCTTGTCTATATCAGCGAGAGGGAACAAAGTTTTATTTAATTGATCTTGATTCAATTGGTTGAGAAAATACGTTTGATCCTTATTTTTGTCAAAAGACTTATATAAATATACTTTACC
The DNA here is from genome assembly GCA_017505165.1 of Clostridia bacterium. Classification (GTDB taxonomy): domain Bacteria; phylum Bacillota; class Clostridia; order Christensenellales; family UBA1242; genus Onthoplasma. Next base: position 12,941 of record JAFVPU010000128.1, on the reverse strand, counting down.
ATCTTTATCTACACGTTTACAATAATGACCTGTTGCAATATAATCAGCACCCAATTTCATAGCATGTTCCAAAAATGGTCCGAACTTGATTTCCTTGTTACACATTACATCTGGATTTGGAGTATAGCCTTTCTTGTATTCTTCCAAGAAATAACTAAAAACCCTTTCCTGATATTCTTTTGCGTAATTAACGGTATAATAAGGAATACCTATTTTATTCGCCACACGTTTTACGTCTTCAAAGTCAGTTTCAGCTGTACAGTTGCCATTTTCGTCTGTTTCTTCCCAATTGACCATAAAAAGACCAATAACATTATATCCTTGTTTTTTCAATAAATATGCTGCAACCGAGCTGTCGACTCCGCCACTTAATCCTACTACTACAGTCTTCATACTATCTCCTTGGCAAGCTCACCGGAATCTTGAATCGATTGAAACAAACTTTTGCGATATCAACAATCCAAAGCAATATTACAAAACCCCAAGTCAAAACAAGCAAATAGAAGAATTGCCCTATCTCGCTTGTCCAATCAAAATTGAGCGCAAGCGTTAATATTGTATAAATAATGCCTACACCAAAGAATATTGAATAAAAGAAACCCATATTCTTTCTTCCAACATAATAATGATGTGCGCCAGCAAAACCTAAAAAAACTGTCAACAACAAAAGCTTCCATCTGTTGACATCACTAGGAACACCCAATCTATAAATAATCCTATCTTTCTCGCCCTGTTTAAGTGCAGATTTCCCTTCCAAATTTGTAGCTGAATCAAACTTTTGAAAATTCAACTTACACTGAGGACAAACACCAATCTCACTCAAAACTTTTTTGCCACAACGTGGACATTTTTTCTTCTCTTTAAACTTCATGGAAATATTATATCTAAATAAATTATAATTGTCAATTATAATTATAGATTGGCTCTACAGTCGTTTATTTTAATTGTTTTTCACTGTTTTTCAAAATTTATTGGACAAAAACAAAATTTTTGTATAAGATAATGTTATATAGGAGAAAAAAATGATAATTTTATCTTGCGATCATGCCGGTTTTGATTATACTCAGAAATTAATGAAATTATTTAACAAAGAAAATGTTGAATACAAATACATGGGACCTACCGAATACAATCAAGAAGACGACTACCCAGATTTCATGATTCCTGCCAGCAAAGAAGTTTTGAAAAGTGAAGACAACTGTGGAATATTCTTCTGTGGAAGTGGAATCGGCGCAAACATGGTAGCAAATCGTTTCAAAGGAATTCGTGCAGTATGCGCCTATGACTACGAAACCGCATTTTTGGCAAGAAAAGATGAAGATGCCAATGTGCTCACAATCGGCACAAGACTTGTCAGCTTCCGTACCGCTGTCAAAATAATCAAAATGTTTTTGTCGAGCGAATTTGAAGGTGGTCGCCACGCAAGACGAATCGCAAAGTATTAAAAAATAAAAACACATAGCATATACACTATGTGTTTTTTCTTATTTTTTATCTAATTGAGACTTTAGTTTTAAATATTCATGCTCTAAATCTTTAATTCTAATCTTAGCTTTTAATTTGTCTATTTCTTCATTTAAAGTTATTTCTTCCTGATTCTTAGTTCTATCATTATTTTTATCTTCTATTTGGTCTTCTTCGCTTTTTAAATATTCATTCGACAAACTAAAAGAAGTTAAATGCATAATCACTATCACTATCAAACAAAAAATCAAATATATCGAATTTTTATAAAATTGATCTGATGCCATGCAAAATGTTACAGCATTTTCATCTTCACTTAACCATACAGATTTAGTTAATAAATCTTCACTCGTAAATCTAGCAACGAAGAAAAATATTATACCTAGTAACACCAAAGAAACAGCAACAATAAATAATCCCTTCTTTACATTCTCATTTTTAATAAAAAGATATACAAATGATAATATTAACAACAATATTGAAATGCAGGCAATAGCTATCAATATCACCTTTATGTAATTCAAACTACTGAAATTTATAATTTCCTCCTCATACTCTAGTTGGTATTGTTTAGTTGAAAAGAAATTTAAAAAGTTACATTCTTTTGCAAAAGCAACAATAAATCTAACCAAACAAAGCACAGCAACTATAAATGATGAAATTAAAACAAATATTTTTTCTCTCATACCAAGCATTTTTTTCATAATTCCTCCATATGTTACAATATGTAACATTTATATTGTAACAAAATGTTACAATGTTGTCAACATTTAAATTAATGTTTTTAGAAGGTTTTATTTTGATAGGATTAAGAAAAATAAGGAAATTAAAGAACTTAAATCAGCAAAAAGTTGCTCTTGATTTGAACATCTCAAGAGAAGCTTTGTCTCACTATGAAACCGGAAAACGAGAACCTAGCTTAAAAATGCTAGTATGTATGTCAAAATATTTTAATGTATCAATAAATTATCTCATAACAGGACAAGAATTTGAAACAAAATAAACAAGGCAATAAGCCTTGTTTTTTAAAACTTTGGGGTATACTTGCTGTCGGCACTTGAAAGATCCTGCGTGTAACAATTGTTCATTTCCAATTTCAAAGCATGTGCCACAACTCTTTTATATTCAAGCGGTGTAATTTTTCGATTGATTTCTGGAAATTTCACAGCATCATATCTTGGCTCATATTGACTCATCAGGCTCACGATTGTATCCTTGCCAAGATTTTCATATATCCAATCCAGACACTTAATACTATCATTTGTATGAGTTGGTAAAATCAAATGTCGAATTATCATTCCCTTTGTCATCTTGCCGTCAATAATCTCATCTTGTGGACAAAGTTCTTTCATTTTTTTGATTGCGTTAGTACAATTCTCAACATAATTATTGGCGTGGCTATATTTAAACGCTAAGTCATTATTCATATATTTCATATCAACCAAAAATATATCAACCAAACCTTTCAATTTTTCTATACTTTCACTTGTTTCATATCCATTAGAATTCCACACTACAGGTATATCAGGTTTATAAATCTTGAGAGCTTCAACAATTTGACTCGTAAAATGTGATGGTGTTACAAGATTGATATTCAACGCTCCTTTTCTTTCCAATTTTTTGAAAATTTTGACCAATTTCTTGACCGAAATATACTTTCCTTTATTGTTATGGCTTATTGGATAATTTTGACAAAAGACGCATTTAAGATTGCAGCCTGTGAAAAAAATTGCGCCACTACCTTTTTCGTCCTCTGCACCACTGATAACAGGTTCTTCATAATGATGGAGCATAATTTTGCTTATTCTCAATTTTTCACTTTGTCCACAAAATCCACAGTTCTTTGTTCTATCAACCGAACAGTTTCTTGGACATATATCACATTTCATATTTTGATTTTATCTAAAAAAGCAATTATTGTCAACAAATGCTTCATGTTATGTTCTAAAACCATGGACAAACTCATAATATAATTTGAGGTAAAAATATGAAAAAGAAAATTTTAGTTTGTGCACTACTTATATTCTCATCTTGCTTACTGTTTGCTTGTGGAAATTCAAAGAAAATTGACATTGCCAATCACACTATTGAAGAAAGGAACCACCTATTCTCTGCTTATGATGAAATTTATTCATTAACTTTCAGTTCGGGGGTTAGAGAAAAGGATTATGCCCTTGATGGAGTAAAAAATGAGATGATTGATTTCTCTGTATTAAGTCTATCCAAACTTGATGGAAGTAGTCTATCAAACGACACTTACACATATGTCCTTACAATAAACGACCAAACACACACTGGCTATCTTGAAAAAAGTGAAGTGGATAATTCTTATAACGCCGACCTAGGACTTAATATATCAGCAGAAGATGTTATCAAAGCAAAAATCACATTCACCGGATACTGCTTCGAAAAGGATTTAGTCAACATTTCACACAAATTTACAATCAACAAAGACGAAGCGATCGAAAAAGCGAACAAAGAACTCAAAAAAGAATTGAAAGAACTCACCAGCGACAAAAACAACAAGATTGAAACCGTGATAAAAATAGTCAAGGACTATTCAACAAGCGAAGTGAAAAGATATTATTGGTATGTAGGTATAATTTCAACCAATGGTGATACTCTCGGAATTTTGATCGACACAGACACTGGTGATATCATAGCAAAAAAAGTTTAGAGTAATCTAAACTTTTTTAATATTGTTCCCAGTTTATTTTCTTTATTATTTCTTTGTGATCATCTGTCAAGTCAAATACATCAATAAAAGCCTCATCAATATCTTCAGTATTAAGATAATCTTCAGCTTTTGTAATAAAATTTATTCCATCATATTTGATATATCTCAATCCAGCAGGTGCAATAGTCAACTGTATCTTCAGATTGTTGCAAAGTGCTTGCCCCATAACACAACCAAAAAAGTTAAAATATGGATTCTTGAAATTGCATCCACATTTTATTCCCACAACATCACACAACTTTTTTACACACATTTCTTTGACAATCTCTATTATGTTGTTGCTCTCTATTGAAGCGAATTCTCCTCCAATAAAGCATTCGATTTTTTTATAAATATTTTGATCATTTTTATTCAAGTTTTCGTAATATGTATTGTTCATACAATAAATATAATACAGATTTGTACAAAAGTCAAGATATTTGTACAAAATAATTAAACATTTACATTATATTTGAAATTTTTGCAAATTCTTCATTCTCTCGCTCGAATCTCAACTTCATCTCTTTGTATTTTTCAGACAAGTCAAATACGTACTTTTGTTTAGCTTCAAGCGTCAAAGTTTTATAATATTTTGAGTCTATCAGTTCTTTGATTGGATTTATCACCACCTCATCACTCGATAAAATTCGCTTCACTTTTTCATACAATTCTTGGTCTCGAACATTAAAACACGCCCTTACATAAGGCAACTGTTCAAATATTGACTTTTCCTTATTAAAATTTTTCATTCTTGATTTGGCATCTTTTGCCAAAAAATATAGTTTACCTTTTATTCTTTTTCTCATAATTCCCCCTTTAGGTGAGAATATGATATAAAATAATTTCGACTAAACAAAACAAAATCTTATAACTTATTTGTTAAAAAATGTCTTTTTTTTAATAATTTTTTAGATTTTGTCTAAATTTTAACCAACAAATCGCGTATTCAGACGTAATAAAAAAACACCATAACAAATTGGTGTTTTATTTTTGTTTTTTCTTGGCAAAATTCTTTATCGCCAAATCTATCTTGTCTTTGAATTTTACGCTCAAATAGAACAGCAAAGCCATAACACCAAATATTACAGCCCAAGCCAGCCATCCCCAGCCATGATAAGGAATTATCGATCCACTTCCAAAGAATACAATACAAGCAATTGCAATTCCACGTGCAATTATATTTGTCCATATAAAGAACGGAAAACTCATATTCGTAACCCCTGCAACAACACACAAAATATCATCAGGGAAAATCGGGAACAGCATCATCAAAAAGAACAGATACTTTCCATTACTCATTGTGTTTATCCACTTTTCTGCAGTTTGTTTTCCACACAGCCAATGCAAGAACCCTCTACCACACTTTCTTCCTATCCAGAACATTATAATACTTCCAATAAGCACTGCAATATAACTCAAAACAAAGGCTTTCCATTGCCCAAAGACCAAAACTCCCACAAGAGTTACAATAATTGCAGGCATTTGAAGAATTGTTGTTTGCAAAATTTGAAATACGATAAAAATTAAGAAACTAAAAATTCCTCCAGCTTCTACAACAGATCTGATTTTTTCCACACTATTGATCTTCTCCCAAGCTCCGGTTGCAACCAAAATACAAAACGTGATACCAACGAAACAAAGAAAAATCATAAGAGCCAGAACCAGTCTCATGATTTTTCCATGTAGTGTATTGTTATCAAATATATTCTTCATATAACTATAATTATTATATGCAAATTTCTCAAGTTTAATATTTTTTAATTAAATTTGTTCTATCTTTATTAAGTTTGTGCATCCTACTTTCTTTGGCGTACCGCACACTATAACAATATTTTCTTTTTTCTTTACCTTTGCATATTTTTGCGCCAAAACTTTTGCATAAGCAATCATATCTTCAATAGAATCAACCGACTTCATCAATATTGGCTTAACACCCCACAACAAGGACATTTGATCATAAACTTTTTCGCTAGTTGTAGAAGCGATAATCTTTGCTTTTGGTTTGAATCTACTTATCATACTTGCACTGTATCCAGAATTTGTGAACACAACTATCGCTTGACTATTTTGGACAAAACTTGCATTGACAGCACTGTGAGAAATGACATCTGTCGTTTCTTTTGAAGAAGATTTGCAAGCATTGAATCTCAATGAATAATCAATATTCTTTTCTGCTTCTTCAGTTATGTCTGACATATATTGAACAGATTCTACAGGATATTTCCCAGAAGCAGTTTCACCAGAAAGCATCACAGCAGAAGTTCCATCATATACAGCATTTGCGACATCACTCACTTCAGCTCGAGTTGGACGTGGATTATATCTCATACTCTCCAACATTTCGGTCGCTGTGATAGTTACTTTTCCTTTCTTCTCCGCTTTTTCTATCATAACTTTTTGAATATGAGGCAATTTTTCAATAGCTATTTCAACTCCCAAATCACCACGCGCAACCATAATTCCATCTGATACTTCAATAATCTTTTCTAGGTTTTTTACACCATTTTGAGATTCGATTTTGGAAATAATTCTCATATCTCCACCATTTGAAACGATAAATTCTCTCAATTCATTAACATCATTTTTGCTGTTGACAAAACTAGCAGCGATAAGTTCAACATTATTTTTTATTGCCCATTTGATATCTTGCATGTCAGCTTTGTTCAAATATGGAGTTTTTAATTTCATATTAGGCACAAATAAACTTTTATTGTTTGATATTAAACCAGAATTTAAAGCAATTGTATATATATCTTTATCTTTAATTTCAAAAACCTTGAAAGTCAACAATCCATCATTTGCTAAAATTTTGCTTCCCACCTTGACGCTTTCTACAAATGTGGGAAGATTAACACTGACCCCCTTTTCAGTCCCGACAATTTTTCTTGTTGTGAATAGGAAGGTTTGACCTTTCTCTATTTCTGCTGAATCATTTTTGAATTTACCCACACGAACCTCAGGTCCTCGAGTATCAATCATTATTGGCAAAGCAATATTGAGTTCTTTTCTCAACTTTTTGATATTCTTCACAAAAAATTCGTTTGTTTCTTCAGTTGCATGCGAAAGATTTATTCTTGCCACATTCATTCCCGCAAGAACCATCTCTTTCAACTTGGCATAGCTCATACAACTTGGCCCCAAAGTTGCAACTATTTTTGTTTTTCTCATTTTGTACCCCTAATTAAATTTGTCAGCAAAAATTTTTCTACGTAATTATAATTTTTATAATTATATATTATAAACATATAATTTTTATAATTATATCACAATTATATTGAAAATAAAAACCTTTTTTGCATTTTATTCACAATAAATATTCGTTTGTGTTGTATCTTTTATATTTATTTCAACATTTTGATTCAAAATTATATTAGATTCTTCTTGAAATTATTTTTAATTATGCTATAATAAAATTATGGGGATGAAATAGTTTCGACTGGTAGTCGCCATTATTATACGCATGTCGTGTGGTAGCACGCTAAATATACGTTCGTCGGCACGTCTTGTGCTTGCAACGAAATTAAATAAACGCAGAACAAAGACCTTTAGCTTACGCTGCTTAATTGCACTAAGCCGTCAACCTTTTGGTTCCAGTACGAAAGAGTTTGACGTCAAACACTGGACAACTTGAATTTATGTTGCCTAGCATAGATTCGAGTAAAACAAGGCTAGATTAAATCTGGTGTCAATGAAGCAGATATAATCGAAACTAGACATTGACTAAGCATGTAGTGTATGGTAATTGCCACTATTAGGACATGGGTGCAACTCCCATCATCTCCACCAAATGTCAAAAATTGTAGAAAAAAAGTAGTTAGGCAATTCTAACTACTTTTTATTTTATTTTTATTTTAAAATCATTTGGAAATTGTTTTTCAGCATCGAAGAAACATTGTAGGATTTTTGTTATAATTTCTTCGTTATAATCATTTTCTTTACCAGTAAAATTTTTTAATATTATTTCACATGGCGTGTCAACATATCCAGTTAACATGTCCCAAAGAGCATCAGCATTTTTCCCAAACCAATCAGGAAGTTCCATTTCTTTTTGTATTAAATTATAGAATTCTTCAGCCCACTTAAATTCGTTTCTATCAAAAATATATTTTTTCATAATTCATCTCCTATTCAATAGCAATAAACCTATTATAATGACTGTCTGTTTTAAACATTAAACCATCGTTGGAATATATAAGACGAAAATTATTTCTATAATCACCATTATAATCTATATCACATTCATACCAAATTCTATTTGGAGCTTTTGGCAATTTGTTATCTCTATCATAAAAGATATCTCCGCCTATAGATTTCCCTGGCACAACATTATCCAAATTTCCCAATATTGGTCTCCAACCTAAATCTTTTGCTTGTTGTTTTGTAATATAATAATCTGGCAATTTATTAAAGTTTTTTAAATAATAATCAGGTCCACCAACACCTAATTTAGTTACATTTCCAACCGACACACTTCTTAACCATGTTATGTAACATAAACATTTCTCATGTTCGGGCAAGTGAGGAATATCTGTGTCGTCTTTATGATAAACTTTACCATGTCGTTTTAATCATATAATACAATGTGCAAAAGTTGGTCCTAGCAAATATTCCTTCCAAGTTTTAGATGTTGTATAATTTGTAAAAGTTTCTTGAAATTTGTTAACAATAGATTCTTTTATATCTTTAAATATATTCATAATATCCTCTTGCAAGGATATTACCATTGTATTATACAAATAATTCTAAAACCTGTCAACTTCAATAAATTAACTGCAAAAATATTTTCGACGGATGTTTAAATTGCTCCACCATATTAAAGTCAAGTTTTTACAATATCGCTTTTTAGTTGACTATAACTTTTTACAATGTTATAATTTCATATATATGGAGGATAAACTATGAAGAAAGAAGAAAAACTTTCATGTGAAATAAAATATATGGGAAATAAACCTGTGTATATTGAAGAATTGAAGAAAACTATATTCGTGCGAGATTATAAATCTTTTGTTGTAACTGAAGATTCCCCAATTAAAATGATTTCTTTGTTGGGTGGTAAAAATTATGTCGGAGAATTAACTGCCCCAGAAGATTATCAAGGTCATTTCTTAATTTGTGATGTTCCTGATAAAAAAGTTAGAGATGTCTTGGTCGAAAAGTTCTTTAAGGAATATAAAGAAATTTTAATTTCTCAAGCCGTCAATGATCCGAAAAAAATGGAATCAATAAACACCAAAATAGAAGAATGGAAAGCAATTGATACCAAACGTTTTGACGAAATGCATGGTCAATTAGAAACCTCAAATGGTATTTAAAAGAAGTCTCATTATACTTATGAGACTTCTTTTTTCTCTACATATTTGACAAATTCGTTGTAAAAATATTATACTTGTAATATGAACAAAACTGTAATAGATTTTTTGCAAAAAAATGGCATTGATCCACAAACAACAAATTATGATCAATATTATATTAAGTCAGATGGCGATATCAATCCAATCTTAAACAGATATTGTATTCCAGGAAAGCGTATAAAAAAGAATATTTCTATTGGAAATATCTTGGGATACGGATATGACAATTTGGATCTTGGCAGAAATTTGGTCGATAATTTATCGAAATTTTTTGATGCAGAAGGTTCTGGATATGAGAAACGTTCAATTGGAATGTTGACAATGGATAGAGACGAATGTGTTGAAACCTTGAAAGATGTTAGCACAAGGGACACTGTGTATGTCCGCGAATGTGAAGATAATAAATATACCATCACCACCAATGGAATGCACAGATATCATGTTTTGAGATTCCATTATCTCAATGAACTATCAAAAATAGATAATACGGATGAATTTCAAGTCAAAAAATTGAAAGAAAAATATACCATACCTGTAGAAGTTGAAGAGACAGATTATATTAAAACATATTCCTATTTTATTTTGAAAAAATATATACCTGAACTTACAGCAAAACTGGAATACGATTCAAACTACGAGAGAACCGGTAATTTAATTTTAACATCTGAAGATAATGAAAAAGTTTTCACTGATGAAGAATTGTTATCAGCACTAAGAAGTATTGTAAATAATGATAATACTGTACTCGAAAAATATGCAAATAGTCTCGAATATTATATCGAAAATATTCCGTCTTTCAGAAAATTTATAGATCAAAATAATATTAATCTATTCACTCAGGAGGCATCAGTACAATGAAAAATATAAAATTCATGAAAAAAATTAAATCAGATCAAGAAAATAGTGATAAATTTTCACTCAAAAAAGATCAACAAGAATTAGGATATGCCTATATCTATCACGGAGATTTTAAAAACAATATATATATTTTCATACACCCAGAACATAGAAGTAACGGCTATGGAAATTTGCTTTTTTCATATATAATAAGAGTGCTCAAACTTACCACAAAATTTCCACACATAATTTTAGACATAGATAAAACAAATATTCACACCAATAATATAATTGCAAAAAATGGTGGTTTAATATTATCAGAAGACACAGAGACCCACTGGATGTTGAAGCTTTAAAACTCATATTAATCAAAAAAAGACCAATATGTTTTGATCTTTTTTATTATAACAAATCTTTATTGGGATGAATATATGATTCTTTCTTTATGTTTTTTCTGAAAAATTCAAGCCAGGATTTTTTTGATTCTTCGATCGATTTGCTATTATCAAAAACAAAATCGTAATTGTAGTTTTCCACTTCGTCATCCGACTTGTTTCCATAATACTTTCCTTTAAGTTCTTCTCGCGGACGAACGAGTAATGTATACGTCTTCAATAAGCTATTAGATACAAACTTTGCAATTTCTTCAGGCTCGCGAATATGCACAAACATAATTTCTTCAGGACTTGACAAAAAGTCTTTTTGTTCCCTCAAAAGATAATTGAGTGTGTAATCATTATAATCAGTTGTCAACTTCTTCAAATCTGACAAAAACTTTCTTGACTTCTCATCTTTTGATCCGTCCCAACCTATTACCGACGCTATGTTTTTTATAGGAGTTATGGACGATACATTTTTTACCCAAAAATATTTACTTGTAAACTTCACTAATGTATCTTTTCCACATCCACCAACACCATTTATGACTATTGTGATTTTTTCTTGCATATTTCAACTCCTTATATCAACCTTTCTCCAGTGATTCCCTCATCAAAACCACATGGTGCACTGCATTTATAATCAGGAAAAGAACAACGAGATCCATGAGAGTATTTCTCCAAATAATTATAAATTCTTTGATCATCTTGCACATTTTCCATATATTTTTTAAGACTTTGTCTTGTTTGATTATCTATCTCAAGTTGAGCAAAACTACAACATCTTTCTTTCATTTTCATCACGAATCGCTCAAGAGTTGACCTCTCGTTGATTTTGAACAAAAGTCCTTGAGGCATAAGATCTTTCACACTATCTACATCTTTGATCCAATCTTGAACAAGCTGATCGTTGTCTGACAAAATCTTTGGCACGTATACACCTTTATTTTGACTTAAGTCTATTTCATAGTCAATTGTTCTATGCCTTTGCGCTTGACCTAATTGTGCTGTCGTTCCAAGATAATTGATCGAATAAACATCTCCAAACAACTCTTTCCTATCAATCTTTTTAATCAATGACAATTCTCTGTTTTTCCCATCATCACAAAGTCGGGTATCCAAATATCCTGTATCCTCAACAAATTTGACAAACTCAGAAAAATAAGGTTTTAGCAAATCATAACTACTTTTTTCCTTTTTCATTTCTGTATTAAACATTTGACAAAGATAATTAAGTTGACGATAAGAAACTGTATATACCATAGATGTTTTTGTCATTGATGATATCATATATCTTGCATTTTCCTGCGCTAATTTTTCACGTCTTGATTTATTGAAGAATTTATTGTCTGTCGTGTATTTTTTCGCTATTTTATCCAGAATTATTTCATACCATTTGTCATATAGATACTGCTCTTTTTCTGATACTTGCATCTTTGTGTATCTTGCAGATTTTTCACTTGTAACAAAGACTTTCTCGTTATTAAGCACCATTGCCATAAGCTTCGGTATATCTTCCAAATACAAAGAAATATAGCCATGTTCGAATACACTATGATGCTTATCACCCATTGTTCTATCAATTCTTCTTTCTGTTTTTATCTGATCTTCCATCAATAAATCTTGAAAACTGTGAGGCATATAACAAACTCCACCTACATGACCACAGAAAATATCTAAATCATGTTTATCAACTTTAAATCCAGGTTTAGTTGACGCAATTATATCAATATTCATATTATTTTCACTCCTTCGCTTGCAATTATACAGCCAATTTGTTATAATGTAAAATACATAAATCTTATAGTTGTGATAAGGAGCAGTTATGTCAAATTTGAATTTATTACATATATTTTGGGAGGTTGCAAAGACCAAAAATATTACAAGAGCAAGTGAAAACCTCTTTGTTTCTCAACCCGCAGTTTCATCTTCAATTAAAGAACTGGAACGCATATATGGAAAGCAACTTTTCATCAGAAAAAACAAAGGAATCGAGCTAAATTACTTCGGTGAAAAACTTTTCAATCAAATTGATTTGAGTATGAAAAATCTAGCAAATATTGACTCAAAAATTTCCATGTTCGACAAACAGCAAAAAGGATATATTCGTATAGCGACCAATACAAGCAATCTCAATAAACTTATAACTGACGAAATGACAAAATTTATCAAAGATTTCCCAGAGACCGAACTTTG
>JAFVPU010000127.1 GCA_017505165.1 Clostridia bacterium | reverse complement strand
TATGTGTATGACTTGCATCAGCTTTATTGTTCCAGTTAGATCTTTCTGTTTCTGTTATGTGCTTAGTTGTATTAGCATCATGAGTGTTTAGATTAGTTTGTACAGCAGAAGCTGATCCTTTACTGTCGTATTTGGTATCATGATTATGTGTGTTTAATGAAAAAGTGTTACTACACCAGGTTTTAGTAGCTGTTATAAGTTCTTCAACTTTCTTTAATGATACAGGCCATGTATTTTGCATATTTAAGCTCCTTAATAAATATGGTTGTATTTAACATATCCTAAGATAAGTAGGAGGTAGCATCATGCTACCTCCTACTTATCTTAGGAATAGATGATTCATATCATAGTGTTATTTAAACGGAACAAATGATTGTAAACTTCCTGAAGAAATTGATATTGTGTCGTTTGCATCTAAGGGAATTATCATCGCATGCGCTTCTTTAAGTTCCATTACTTGCTTGTTATTGATTATGATATTACCTGAAACCCCTAAAAACACGATACCTGCCTTTGTCGCTGTATGCGTTTTTCCACTTAACTGTTCAGCATTGTCATAATCGGGGATACCTTGTTTGTTATTAATTTTGTCTTCAATATCCTTTAAAGATATAGGTAGAACGTCTTTCATAAATCTTCTCCTGTACGTTTAAAAAAATGATTCCTAAGACAGGGTAGCGTGAACGCTACCCTGTCTTAGGATATGTGAAATTATCTACATATAATGTTATTGATCAAACAAAGCTGTCCACATGATTTTTGTTGATGTACTTGTAGTTACATCTGGAACAAGAAATGATATCTGTGTAGTAGACAACACACCATTAGTCATAGGAATAGTGGCAAACACAATCATGGTCACAGTTCCAGATGCCATAGTCATATCTCCACCTGATGTGTGTCCATACATACATGCAAATACCATCTTTGGTGCTACAGATTGTCCGCTCGCATTCTTATGACCATGGTTGATGTAAATAACTGTATTATTCTGATCACCAGTACAAGTATAGATACCAGATACGATCTGAAGATCAACACCAGGTAGTCCATCTACGTAGCCTTTTGTGGCAGCGTCGGTAGACGCCGTAGGCGTAGCAAGTCCTGTGATCTTATTATTATTCATCGGAAGCGCATGTGCGAACCCACTCGCATGTGCTGCTGTACTTCCATTGTGGGTTGATACCGCTCCAGAAGCTTCTTTTCCATTCAACTGCTCCTGAACATTGCTGGTAACTCCATCGAGATATCCTAGTTCAGTTGTTGTTATAGAAGATGCAGTTATTGTTTTACTTCCGTTAGTAACAACAACTACATTAGCTGTTCCGAGAGTGGTATTTTGCTTACCATTCCAGGTACTTCTTTCAGTATCTGTTACGTGCTTGGTAGTATTATCAGCATGTTCATCAACCGTTTCATCTACGTAGCCTTTTGTGGCAGCGTCAGTGTTTCCACTTGGAGACTTAACATTTGAAATTGTGGCATTATTAACATTGATGTACTTAGTACCATCTTCTTCAAAATGCATGCTAATGGAATTAGAGGTGTTTCCTTTAGGAGAAACAAATAAAACAAGTTCTTTATAAGTTCCAGACAATGACCTGTATTGAGTTGTTACTGACATCATTGTTGCGTTTGTTGAATCTTTAACAACAAAATCACCGACATTTTCATAAACAGGAGTTGGATTATTACTAGCATCAAGATTTGTACTAGCAGTCTTGGCTGTAGAATAAGTAAAATTTGTATCTTTAACAGTGATTATAGGTTCTACTTCATGCACAAAATTCGTCTGAAGCAAACTGGTTGATTCGTTAGGCATATAAACTTCTCCTTCTTAAAAGGTATTTTAAATCAATATAAGTCTATAAGATGCTCAAATATAGCGTACTATCTTATGAGTAAAACATCATGTATCCTAAGACAGGGTAGCATCATGCTACCCTGTCTTAGGAATCCTTTTCGCTTATATTGGAGGATAAAATATGGCAATGAACACTATCGAAAAAGCAAAACCTATTTCATTAAACGATCTTGAAAAACTCAAATCTGAAATAGAACAAAGTATAAAGGCACTGGTTTCTAATATTCCAAAAGGAGCAATCATGTGGTTCAACTTGACATCCGCTCCTACAGGATGGGTTGTGTGTGATGGTAATAATGGAACGCCGGATCTCAGAGGAAGGTATCCACTGGGTGCTGTGTCAGGTATTGGTACAACTGTTAGTGCTGGATTACCGAACATCACTGGTACAATCGGTCCAATTCTTGAAGAAGCAGCTTATGGTAAGTATACGGACGGAGCATTCTACCAAACAACAGAAACAGGAACTGGTCATGCTGGTGGAGATGACTATATAGTAAAGATGGACGCTTCTAGATGTTCATCAGTATATGGTAATTCAACAACAGTGACACCTCCCTCAGTTAAACTACTTCCTTGTATGAAATTATAACACCTATCTAGTAGAGAGTAGTCACACGACTACTCTCTACTATAGATTCTGATTATTTCATTCGAATATTTGCAAGAAGACGTCTGGAAGACCAAATGACATGTTTACTCACCTGTCTGTAATTACGACAGATTTGTTTGACTTGCTTATCGAACTCTTTATCATCTTCCTGTTTCAATTTAGCAACTGTCTCATCAATTGTTTTCTTATAATCAAGAAGCATTTTCAGTGCTTCAACATGCTGTTCACAACAACGTTTTGCAATGACTGTGTTTAATTGCTTTGTATCATATTTACAAACATCTTCATTGAACAAAATCTGTTCAAGAATACGTTCTGTTATACGAGTAACAAGAGAAGAAGGATTATCAAGTAACCTGACTTTAAGATACTTGATCTCAGTATTGACAGGACCTTCGCTGGTGAGTTTCTTGATCATAGCATAAAGACGTCCGGATGTCTCTTCTGCTTTTTTTGAAAAAGACTTAAAATAAGTTTCAAATGTATCAATGGCACTAGAAACTGTCTTAGGTTCTTTTTCAACAACAGATTCCATTCCACTAAAAAGTTCATATGACAAAGACATGGTGTTATTTTTCTCCTTCATTTTCTTCTTTTGGTTTTTCTTCTCCATCATCTTTCTTGACTTCAGAATTATCTTCTGGTTCTTCTTCAACCTTAACAGAATAATCTTTCTCTTTCTTCTTTATATCAAAAGATCCAAGCTTTCTGATTCCAAGAGTAACAAACATATTGATTTCTTTCAAGATAAGAGCTTGTAGAGATTGTACAAACTTAGTTATAACATAAGTTCTAGCATATTCTCGTGCCATATCTTGATAATTATCATTTCGCACATGTTGAACTTCTGACCTAGCATCACCACATATGGTCTTAATATGTTTAGAAGCATTTACCAATTTATCAAAAGCATCATCACGAAGTTTTCGAATCGCCTGCTTACACTCTTCTATTGAAGTTTTATTATTCCATTTAGATTTCTTAAAATCAAACGATTTTGTATATGGAGTCAACCATTCGAAATTTCTGAATGTAGAACCTGGTTTCGGATCAGCAGCTCTACACACAGTATTAGACATAGAAGAAAAAGTATCCCAGATCTTATCCGACATAAATTCATCATCTGAAGAAGACTCTGCCATATCATTTACTCGTTCACACATATTCTGCAAACCTTCAAATCTAGACATCATCTTCTCATATTCAGCAGCTCCTTTTACAAAACATTCTGGGTATGCTTTAGCTCGTTCAATAAGCATGTTGAATTTGTAGAATCGTTCGTTGATGAATTTATCAGAAAGAGTTTTCTTTTTTCTATCGTTTTCAAGACCTTCAATAAGAGTATTTGTTTGTTCTACAACTTTTCTCAGTCCATTTGTAAAACCAACTATACCATTAGATGCCATGGATCCTGCCATATTGCTGATCCAGTTTTTCATCTTCTCATTGAAAACTCCCCATTCAACAGAAGCATATAGTTCTTTAACATATTCAGGATCACAATACTTGATGTTATCACCAAGTTCAATCACTTTAAGCATAGCTGTTAGTTGTACTTCCAGTGATAAATTTATTTCAATATCAGATGAATCCAGCAATATATTCAACAACTCATACTCTGTATAAACATTTGATCTTTCTTCATCCATAAGTTTATACTCCTTGTATGTTCTACTTATTATATCAGTATAGCATGCTCAAATTACCATATTACAATTAAGTATATATTACCTAAGTGAAAGGATAATCAAAATGAAAACAAGACGTAAACCAACTTCTGTTATTCGAAATGAACGAAATAGATTAGCTTCTGATTTATATCGTGCATGTGCAGAAGGACATATAAAGGATATAAGAAAACTTAAACCTAAATTTAATCAAGCATGTGAATCATATGAAAAACGACTCATAGAAGATGAAAGAATACAACAAGAAAAAGAAGCTAAGAGATTAGCTAGAAAAACAAAACAACGATAGGAGGAATATATGGCAACACCATTACCACCAATTAAAAATCAAGAAGACAAATACAACAACAAAGCATTACGGTTTCTTGACAAAGGAGATCATTATGAACTGATCTTCAACGATTGTTTCGAAATACCAACAGATGGTACACTTGGAGATCGTCCATATACTGTTATAACCGACATCATACTCGATATGAAAGATGCAGACAAAACCAAAGAACTTCATATCTTTGTTGGTTCTTATGGTGGATCAGTTCATTGTTTGAATATGTTGATCCAACAGATCCAGAAGTTCAACTATGTAGTCGGAATCAATCTCGGTTATGCATGTTCTTGTGGTTTCATGCTACTGGCTTTCTGTAACGAAATATATACAACAGAATATGCGACATTCCTGTATCACAGCATGAGCAGTCTCATGTATGGAAAAGTCGCTGAGAACAAAAACACTGTCGCCTGGCAAGAGAAATGGTGGAATATTCTCCTTGAACAATCCAATGTCAAAAGAATACTCACTGATGAAGAACTCAAACTTGGAGAAACATCAGAAGTATGGTTAACAGGAAAAGATCTCATCGAACGTAAGATCGCGAATGATTACAAATGCTACATTGTCCGTCCTATCCCAAAAGCTATTGATGGTGAGTTCTTCCAGGTAGGATCTGAAATATACAGAAAATGTGGAAACAGTTTCTATCGGTATACGAAAGATACACAAACCAAAAAGAAACAACTTCGATATGGAGAAGTTATTCAAGAACTCTCAAAAGATATCAAAGCTTGAACGAATCGAGAATCTTTCAAAATACCCATAACAAATCAATGTGGTTTTGTTGAATACAATGATAAAAAAGAGTACTCGTGTGCATCGGCACACGAGTACTCTTGTATCGTCATTTGAGACTTTATTTTTTGGCTTACGCCATGATCGCGAGGACAACCCAGTCGTTGTTATCTGCATCATACAGCAGAGTGATATCCATCGCTTCATCAAGAGCGAACGGAAGAGCAGCGCCAGTTTCGGGGTTGGTCAGACCATTGATGGTATCTTCGCCGGTAGGAGTGATGCTACCACCAAGTTTAGAAGCAGCATCGTTCAGCATGATGCGAATCTGAGCACCAACAGCAGCATCGCCAGTAGGCAGAGTTGCAGTCAGAGAAGCGTTACGCACAATGTAGAATTTGCTTTCGAGCATCTTGGTAGTATTGAGATTGATGAACTCATAGCTGGAAGCACCTTCCAGAGCAGCAGCGCGGTTCTGGAGAGCAACGATACCAGCGGCATTAGCTTGCTCAGCAGCGCGAGCAGTTGCCGCCTCAGCGTCAACAGCATCCTTAACAGCCTTGGCAACAGAACCAGCTGTAGTAGCATCACCATTGAGCACTGCGATAGCATCAGCATTTGCACCTTCAGCCGCACGAGCAATCGCAGCCTCTGCAGCCACCGCGTCTTTAACGGTTTTAGCAACAGAACCAGCTTCAGCGTCGGTGCCGTTAAGAACCGCAACAGCAGCAGTATTAGCAGAAGCAACACCTTCAACTGTGGTAAGACGAGTATCAAGACCACCTTCAACACCTGTTGCACGTGCAGCTTCAGCATCAACGGCATCTTTAACAGCTTTCGCCACAGAACCGGCAGTTGTGTCATTGCCATTCAGCGTGGCAATAGCAGAAGCATTGGCCTGTTCGGCAGCACGAGCGATGGTAGCTTCATCAGCAACAGCTTTGGTAATAGAACCTTCACCAGAACCATTGATAACGGTGATAGCGGCATTCGCAGCGTCAACATCGGTACGAAGTCCTCCTTCGATACCAGTGGCACGGGTAGCCTCAGCAGCAACTGCATCATCGGCATACTGTTTTGTAGCATAACCAGTCATGTCGATAACAGTACCGAATTCTTCCCATCCAGTACCATTGTAGAAGTACTCAGCAGAAGTACCATTAGTGGCAGTCACGACATTGTAAACATCACCGGTCTTGGGATTCTGAATGGCGTTAAGAGCAGCCATATCAGCAACCTGACCTTTAAAATCATGGAGAGAAGCAACTGCAGTGCTGATTTTTCCATCAACCATAGCTTCCGCTTCGGTTTTGGTATAACGAGCAGCAAGAGCAGTATCGACTTCGGTCTTAACAGCTTTGGTAGCAACTTCAGCGTTGATAACAACTTCACGAGCATCAGTGTAAGCCTTGGCATCAGCAAGAGCTTTAGCGACAGAACCTTCACCAGATCCTTCGATGACATCAAGACGAGCATCGATAGCTTCATCACCAGCAACACGAAGAGCAGCTTCATCAGCAACAGCTTTGGCAACACTACCAGCGGTAGTAGCATCACCTTTCAGAGTGGCAACATCACCTTCCAGTGCAGTAGCACGACCCTGAAGAGCTGTATCAGCATCACCGCGAGCCGTGGTCTCAGCAGCAAGACCAGTTTCGAGAGCTCCGATGCGATCAACCAGAGAATTACCATCACCAGATTCTCCATCACCCATAGCAGTATTGATGGCATCAATCTGATCCTGAAGTCCTCCTTCAACACCTGTTGCACGTGCAGCTTCAGCGTCGACGGCATCCTTGACGGATTTAGCAACACTGCCAGCAGTGGCGTCGTCGCCATTAAGAACTCCAACAGCAGTTTCGAGTGCAGTGGCACGACCCTGCAGTGCAGTATCTGCTTCGGCACGAGCAGTAGCTTCATTACCAATAGCAGTGTTCAGCTGTCCATCAGCTTCAGCGCGAGCTGCAGCTTCAGTTGTCACAAGACCTTCAACTTCTGAGTATGCGGGATATGCAGAAAGCTTAGTGATCTCATCGTTGGCAAGGAGGCTATGATTTTCAACCTTGTCAACTTTTTTCGAAAATCGGAAAATAATACCTTTATTAGCCATAATTCATTATCCTCTTATTATGACTTAGTTATTAATTAGCTACTATTTAAGTAGCATTTCTTTTGCGTTAATTCGCCGTACCAATGACAAGCCAATCCTTATTGACCTTGTCATACACAATTGTGACATCCATAGCACCAGTGATTCTGAATGCATCGTCACCGTTGATTGTATCGTTTACATGTGGAACAATAAACCCTCGGCCTTCGTCAACCTCCCCTTCTGCAAGTTCTTTGTGGTCAACAATGATTCGAATAGCAATGTCATCAGGTACAGTACTTCCTTCAGGAAGCTGAGCAGTAAGATTGACACCGCGAACAATATACGTTTGGTCTTCTAAAACAAATGAGGGTTTTTCTTCTGTGATAAAAGTATATCTGAATTTATTAGCAATACGTTCAAAAGCTGCTTTCATCACAAATGGTATCTCACCATCTTCCATTGAATCTGGATCGGTGAACATTGTGATAGCTTTTGCAATAGCCCGTTCCATCTCGGAATAAAGAACAAGAAAATCTGATCCAAAAGTAGGACGACGATCTTTGATACCAATGTTGTTAATAACAGCCATGTTGGTATGAGTGTGTCCACCTTCAAGATCCATGGATTCTTCTTCAAAGAGCTTTTGCCATAAACCTTCTTCGTACTTATAATACGCAAATCCTGAATTAACAGAAGCATCACCGGACGCATCGATAACATAAGCATACCTACCAGGTTGTTTATCATCAAGCATTTCCTGGTAGGTATTATACGTTTTCGTACGACCAATAACAGTAATTCCAGTAGAAGAAGTGACAGAAGAGGCAGTCCCACTGTAATAGCTCCCGTAAAGAGAATCACCATTGATGGTGCTGTTTGCTGCCATATTCAAATACTACCTTTTGATTATTTTGCTGTAAATTTCGGATAACGAGCTTCATCAAAGTCAACATATCCTTCAACATGATTGTAGACATAGATGAGCTGTGTATTAATGTTCTTTGTTCCTGCAACATCTGAAAGATTGTCAAACTTAATCAATTTTCCTTTGTAGGTACAATTGATCATGTTGATAGTGACTTTGTCAGGACTGTAGCGATTGTATTCACGTTCTTTTGCGATAGCAGCAGCTTTACCTTCTTCTGTAGCAAGTTCTTCTTTTGTGAATTCTGCTTTAGTAAACGCATCTTCACAAAGAATTGGACCTGCATAATCTGGAGTAGTTTCTTCCCACTGTTCAAACACACAGTTGATCAAATTAACTGTAAGTTTGGTATTGGTTTCGTTGAAGATACGAAGAGGGTTAGAAGACTTCTTGAATACACAGTTGCTGATAGTAACAACAGCATTGTCTTTTGTACCGTAAATAGAGATTGTATTATTTCTGTAATCACCGAGGAACTGAACGTTGTCGATAACCACAGACTTCGGAGGTTTCCTGTCTCCGATATTGATAGCATTGTAACCACTGGCTGTGATGACACTGTCTGTAATACGAACATACTCATCAGACTCAACGATAAGCTGGACAGTGTTGTTTGTAGTAGACATGTCGCCTGAGAGATCAATGTTCTTCAAGACGACATCACCGGATTCAGCAGTAACCGTTAACATCGCCGATTTCGCACCACTAGCAACAACTGTTGCCTGATTGACAGTTACAGATTTTCCAGTGATAGGAGTAGGAGACAGAACAGATTCAGTTGCTGTCAAAACAATATCTTTCGTTGCATCAACGGCTGCACTGAGATCTGTAATTTCAAGAACATCGGTGTGTTTCAAACTGTTCATCTGATCTTCGAGTTCTTTGAGACGATCAATCACAACAGTAATATCACCAGTAGCAGAAGCGACAAGCTGTTCAATACCGCTAACTGAGGCGATAGCAGCATGATCGCTTGTTGACATATGCACTGAATTATCAGCAATATGATCTTTCAAAAGCTCTGTTTCTGGATCATTCATGACACCGTCAAGCATTACAGCTTTCAGCTTGACATCGTAAACTTTATTAGCCATAATTTCGCCTTTCTGTTTTTGTGTTCATATGCATATAATTTAAGGCATAAAATGCCTGTTGCAGTTCGATTCGATTCAAATATATATTACTAATGTGATCATTGGTTAATGGAATGACCAATGCAGTAACAAGTAACTGAAAGGAACCCACCATGAACAAAAACAAGAAGATCGAAAAGGTATTCACGAAAGTTGAACTCAAAAATTTAGGAGAGATCAATGATTATCTCTCCGATCTCAACAAGAAGATCGTTCACAAATTCAACGATATCGCATCGAATCCTGCAATCAAAAATTTCCGTAAGAAGATGCGTAATGTCATCGACGATCTCAGTGCCACCAAGGATATCGAGCTCGTTGATGGTATCGAGAGCCTGATCGAGGGATTCGTCTTCACCGATATCGATGGTTTCACCAAAGTCGAACGTCGGTTCATCGCGCAGTACTATTTGTGTCTGTTTCTCACAGATACCGACGAAAACGACAACCCGTTCTTCGTATTGCCCGAATCCAAGATCTTCAGGTATCTCACCACTTTGAAAGTCGGTGAATATCAGCACGATGTGGAAATCTTCGAATTCGTGTACATGAATAAGAACATCGTGATCCTCGACCTCGATGAGATCGAAACCGTCGAAAACATCGTCAAATTGACTGAATCCACACTCGGTGGTGGCGAGGTCTTCGGAAACGAATCGCCAGACAAAATCGTGTTGGTTTGGTAAGGAGGAACATATGTGCATGAAACATAAGTGTGTACATCACTCTTGTTACAAAGGCAAGAGATGTCGTGTTCTTATCCCAAACAACGTCATTTACGAAGGACGATTCATCGAAGAAAGGTCTCAATCGATTGTAATTACGATCAACAACAACAAAGTCAATATACCAAGAAAAGATTTACTCTCATTTGGTATATCAAGATCTGGTTTACCAGAAGGAGTATATCACAAAATTTGATCATAAGAAGAAGCACCAGAGCTGGTGCTTCTTCTTTTTTATAATTTAAGATTGATTTTCTTTTTTAGACTTTTGTTTGTCAACCTGATCAATAAATGTAAACACCGGGTGTTCGAGATCAGTATATTTCTCATGGATAGATCGCATATGTCTTGCAAAACCAAGGCACACATCTTGCATACACTTTTCCACTTCTTCTTTATTTCGATTACGAAACTCATTCCACTGTTTAGTGATATCGGTATCTTCTTCAGCTGAACGTACACCGAGAGTCCATTTACGCAAATACCTATAACAAACCATTTCTCGTATTATACATTCGTGACAATAATTCTCTTCCCAGTCAATTATGTTGTCCTGTTTGTTATCAACCAGAATATCGCTCGAATAATTCATCATAACAAGAGCTGCATACATCTTACCCATATTTACAGGATCTGTAAGATTTGCTTTAACAATCTGTACAAGAATATCACGAAACGATTCACCAAGAACAGAGCGCCAATGATTTTGTTCTTCTTTTGTAATTTCTCTGCTTAACATGAACAACCTCCATTTAATTTTAGGTTATATATTACTATTATGATCAATCATAATAAAAATAACAGAAAGGAATTTTTTATGGACGATAAAGAAATTAAAATCGAAAGATGGAGTGTCTGTGAAAGATACAAAAACTACAAATCAAACAACTATTACAAAGAACCTTTGCAATTCAGACCACATCCTGCAAATGTTGTTCGGGATGTGATCATGTACCATATTTATCGCAACGAAGGAATGATGTGTAATGATGATTTGATACAATATATCAAGAACAAAATCATTGATGATCTCAATGCGATCTTCATGCTGTATGAATACGCACCAGATGCGATAAAAACGATCAAACGTCTCATGAGTTCAAAGCATCATCATGGTACAGAAGACAGCTACCATGAGATGATGTTTCATGCTCTTACAATAAAAGATGCGAGAGATATTCTCATTGAACAGATCTCTAATGTGTTAATAAAGTGTATACCCGAACCATTGGGAAATATAAATTTCGACGTTATCATGAAAGATGATGTTAAAGAGGAAACTACTATGTCTGACAGAGAAACAAATACAGCAGATAAACCATTCGATTTTGCAGTAAAATCTGTATCTGCGAAACTGTACAACCGCATCTTCAAAATCGTTTATGATTTGATCAATGAGAGTTGCGATCATGTTGAAGACATGACTATCGATTCTAAAACTTTCGAAGTGAATCCTGAAATCGGATACGATGAATACAAGGTGCTGATGCTCACAGGAACCATAGGTTATCATTTGAGTGTGACGCTTGATATTGATATGAACCGTGCACATGAAGAAGCCTATGAAGCAATCGTCAACAAGTTCAAATTCAAACACTGTCTCGATCCAAAAGGAAACCAAGCATTTATTCGGCATATGACTGATTTCGTCTGTCGTAATTTGTCATATGACAAATCAATGGAACTTGAAAAGGAGTCTAACACTCCCAGTACCACATCAGACAAAATTGAACAAGAAAAAACTAAAACTCCAAAAATGAAGCTGAGATATCTCTTCAGAGCATGGTCTGACAAATATCAACCACAACCCTTCATCGTAAAATCAGTTGACAAAGATGAAAAGTACTTTGAACAAACTGAAAACATTGATGGTACTTCGAGCATAACAAGATCGCACTGTATTGAAGTGTATATCTTCAATCATCTCCATAAAATCTTCTTAACATCATTAGTTTGGAACAAACCAACCGACTACGATGACGAGATGGTTACTTCGTTCTTGGAATTTGTCAGGGTGCGTGGTATCCCTGTACAACTTACACTCACGAGAAGTCCTGCTGGATACGTCAATCTCCATATTGAAACAGAGGATGGTAACTTGTGGGTTGACGAGAACTGTGATGATGTCATGATCGAATCCAGAAACTCTACAACACTTGACACTCTGTGTAGTGGTATTGAGGATGAAATTCGATTCACCATCACTGACAGTACAACACTCAATACAATCGAATGTGTTACGTACATGTACACCGACATATTTGAAGAACAGAAAAAGCGTCCTGTTATAAGTATCAACATAGCGGATGGCATAGTCACAATGTCGAACTTCTGGATATCCAGAGTACTCGAGCAAGTATCTCAGTACAATGAGTGTGCGTATCGGTTCGATAGATACGAAAGTATCATATCCTGCAATACTGAAGAAGGTACCAAGAAATACAAGTTCAAAGAGTTCATCGATGAAGTCGTAGAACCGATTGTCTGCAAATATCTCAAACTGAGATACATCAGAGAATGTAACACCAACCAAACAAACAGTTTGAAGGAGAACGAATGATGGAACCAAAAACAAAAGAACCAAAATTCCAAATTGGTGACATCGTCAGTCATTGTTTCAGGAATGGAAATAATGAAACAAAAGAGATCAGCAAAGTCCTGTTCATCAATCACGATCACGTCATCAATGGATATGTGATTTACTATGGAATCTTTGGATACAAACCAAACAATGGGACTGGTATTCAGCTAGTCAGTGAAGATGAACTCACTCTTGTTCGCAAATGGCACGAAAATATCGAGCCAGAAGATAAAAGCAAATTGCATTTCTCACAGGCAATAAAAGTTGAAGAGATGCCTCTTGCTTTTATAAATGTGGCAGTACGGTGTGGTTTGATTCCGAACTATCCGTCTACACATGGTCCTGATGAAATCGTCATCGACAAAGAGTGGTTGGACGAAATCATTGCATTCCTCAATAAAGTTCTATCAGATAATGTGGAAGGTCGTTTCGAATGCAAAAGTATGGATGACATCAAGTTTTACGACAGTTACAGTCCTGTTGTACCGATTGTCGATCTATATCGTCTAGTCAACAAAGTACTCCCGAATGCTATTCGGAGAGTCATCTCAACCAAATGTGCCACTTGTGGGTATGATCCTGATCGGCACAAAAGTAAGGAAAACTAACATGTTAGTATACAGATCACAAATCATACACACGGGAGGTGTGTATGATAAGTCAACCTGTCTTCACTCTGTGGTTGTAAACAGCTCGGTGTATGCGATAATTGATGTGTTACAGGAAGAAGATATTCTTCCGCAGATACAATGTTTTGAACCTATCAAAAAAGGTAAAGGCATGTTCCCATCAGAGTTCATCTTCACGGTAAGTGACGAATGGCTGGAAAAGTTCTGCAAAGTACTCACAGAATACAGTGAACACAAATACACATACCATCCTGAAAATTCGTATGTACTGAGATCAGCCGTTGAAGGACGGACTGCGATCACATTATCCATCGAAGAGGCATTCGTTAACGATCTACCACAAGCAATTGCATACAAAGCAATACACTAACAAAAAGGAGAAACAACATGGATAACAAAAACACCCCTATCTTCTACTACGATGAAGAGAGAGCAAGAACAAGCAAATCGCCTATCCTCATCGCACTCACAGAACTTCAGCAAGCTGTCTTGATCGAAGTTATCTGGAAACAACACAATGATCCAAATACCCCATACTGTATCGAAGGGTTGGACGTGTTACACACAGATGTCATACCCAAATATGAAAAGAAGAAGTTCACACACTACGTGTGGGTTCTTTCTGAAGACAATGTGAGGGATTGGCTCAAGACCATATCGAAACACAAATGGAACACAGAAGATGTGCTTGAATGGAGCAACACATACCAACTGGTATTCGATAAACGAAACAGGTCGTCACGTTCTCTGCAGCACCTTCTCAACGAAGTTGTTGATGACTATGTGAGAGCACATGGTGATCCCAGACCAGAACTCAACAAGAAATTTGCGACAGAAGTCACAAAACAGAAGATGCTGTCAGCGAAACACGGTGGAGAAACTCCTGCCAATGGTTAACGATATCATCTACATCATCAAAGAATCTTCTAATCCAACATTAGTTGGTAAGAATCTGATTCTTGAATTCGATGCAGGGACACGTTGGTTTGGGAAATACATCCTTACGATCTTTAAAGATCGTAAGGATGATCCTATTCTCTACGATGCTTTTTCATATATCAGATTATCTTCCTTTCTTAAAGACAATCAGATCAAACTTGTTGTTGATAGAAAGTCTAGAGCAAAATACTACAGATGTCTTCAGGACCATCCAGGTATGTCTACTGTATTCAACGTAGCATCTGGTTTATACATATTTGCGATATCATTCAGCAAAGGAGAGAGTATACAACAATCTATCAGCGAAAAACGCATAAACAAATTAAACAAAGAAAGCTTATGAGGAGGAGTTAACATGGATGAGAGCATGTCGATCATGTACAAGATCGTGAGTGCAAAGAATCCTGATTTTGTAAATAAACAATTCAGGATCTTCTCCGATAAACATAACCATGGATATCGAGTTGTCATATTTGATGGAGATGTCAAACGAAAGTGTAACTTCGTAAAGGATCTCGGATGCAAAGATGTTCACAAGTTCTTCAAAGACAACGAAATCAAATACCAAATCGATAAGGAATATGGTAAAGCAATTATCGAAGCTTACGAACGAAAAGTTACTATACTGAGAGACTTGTACGAAGTATTGCCTGATGGTGTAATAGATCCTCTCAGCATTTCTGCTAGCTTGAACTCAACCGATGATCAAGTTGATTTCAAAATGGAACCCAACGAGAAATTCAAACAAGGAGATAATTAATATGTCAGAAGCTTTATATGCCGTCGTGTTCACCCCACAGCAACACGATACTCTTATGCAGTTGATCGATAAAGGTCTGCTGCAACCAACCAACTCTTTCCATATTGTGAAAGAGTCAGAAGAAGTTAAATTCGCACATCTGGTTGATGGTAAACCAAGAAACGATAACCAGACAACTATCATGATGTTCCCTGTCCATGTCAGGATCTTCTATCCGACACTGGATGTGGAG
The DNA here is from genome assembly GCA_017505165.1 of Clostridia bacterium. GTDB lineage: Bacteria > Bacillota > Clostridia > Christensenellales > UBA1242 > Onthoplasma. Next base: position 7,593 of record JAFVPU010000127.1, on the reverse strand, counting down.
TTCTTCAAATCAGTTGCAAAACTCTTGTCAACTATTCCTGCTAACAGAAAGAGCAGTATAAATGAATCGTTTGCATGGGATGAATCAGGTGAAAAGTTCATCATGAAATACTATGCAGATGGAACAGAGATGCTTCGTGAGATGAATCTTCAACAGACATTCAATTGTCTGTTGTCTCAAGACTGGAACTAAATAACAGCTCATAAGTACTAGTGGGAGTCAACTCCCACTAGTACTTTTCTTTTTGAGCATGTAGTTCTAAGTTTTTTGTGTATATATTACCTTCATGTAGTTTAACCATCATCATTAAGATGATAACAAAAAGGAGGTATGGTTATGTACGATGCAAGCAAATTTTTCACCAAGAACTCCATCACCTATGGAACAGGAGCTATCAATCGATTGATGGCAGAACAAATCAGTCCAATCATCAATCAGCATTTCGATGCTATTGTCGCGAACAACGACATATCAAAATTTCGAAAAAAATTGCATATGCTTATCAACGCCAAAAGCAAAAATAAATCTTGGTTCAAGAAGATATGCGATCTCTGTCAATATATCACCGATCTGGGAACCGATGACTACTTCGAGATCGGGTGTGATACTGGTATCATTGTCATGTTCTATCTTCTCCTCTGGTTGGAAAAAGAAGAAAATGACACAGTTATTCCAGTCATTCCTGAACTCAAAATCAACAGTTATATCAAGCCTGATGATAACAGAGGACAGTGTATGTTCATCTTGGAGTTCGAATTCAAAGGAGAATATCTGACCATCTGTGATATGAGAGATATCATGGAAGCAGAAATGTTGATCTCAGATTCAAATCATGTTTCGGACAAATATCAGGCAGAACGTGTAGCTTTCACATCTTCTGTCGATAATTTGATGTTCGATATGTGATATTCGCCATAGTTGGTCGTGTTCATATCGACCAACTAATAACCTATAACACACATAAGAGAAGGAAAACAAACCATGTGTGTAAAAACAACAGAAAGTCGGGATGCCTTCACTGGTGTCGTAATCCACAGAACAGAAGCTGAATTGAAAGAAGCGATGAAGATTATCCTTCCAGTTGATCGAGTTGGTATTGATGATGTCCTCAATCGTGTTCTCAAGGAAGGCATCAACGGCAACTACTATCCGTTCAATACAGGCAGGTTCTATACTGTTGTGAAGAGTGACATCAACGAACTCAACAGAGTGGTGAATGCCTATATCGTGTTCGGTTATGCACCTTATGGAGTTGTGCAATATCTCAACAACATGTGGGCACAGACTATAACTCTGAAAGAAGATGTACGCATCACAACGATTCCTCAAGCAGCTTGGTCATATGAACAAGAAAAGGATGCAGAGATTCGTGTACCATTCACACCTGAGCATGAGAATATGTATAAATGGATTCTCGCGTGTGAATATCGAAAAGATAACAAACAGCTGTTTTCGTTGGTGTGTGACATCATCGATAAGATTGATAACACCAACTGGAACACCATGGATGTTCTCAATGCATCTTACACAATTCTCCAGTATCAATTTGATCAGTTGATTCATTCTCTGTATGGAGAAGTAAAACATCGTGGTGTTGAACGTGATATTGTTGGGTTCCATGCCAATGTTCCGCTTACAACTGAAAATCTGACAATCTGGGTTGATCGTCGTGTGGATAAGAAGAAGCATTATACCAGTAAAGAACTGTCTCTGGAAGAATTCGTATCTCTTATCAACGAAATAATCCGTTCAGAAGAAGAATAACTAAATAACATCTATAAGTACCAGTAGGATATAACTCCTACTGGTACTTTTTCTTTTTATATAAATATAAGAAAAGAAACAAAAGAAATTATGTTTCTTATTTAATATTCAAATTCTCTTTATTATCTATTCATCTATTTTTTGTTATTATTTTTATGAATAGATAATAAGTCATTTTTGTCTATTATTTCATTATAAGTTTATCTTTCAATTTCTCTTATTATCTAAACTTATAATGCATGCATTTCTCTTTATCTTTATTAAGTTATAAATTCTTATTAATATTAATAAAGAGAAGAAAATATAAGGTACTTTAATATTAAAGGAAACAATCTCCTTTCCAAGAGGTTTTCCTCTTTCATTTAAAAGAAGAGAAACCCAGAAACATATAATAATTACATTATTTATTTTTAACAAGAAATAGAAAAGTATCATCAGATACTAAAGAATAATAACTCAATTAACAAAAAGGATTTATTATGACTTACGATGAACTTTACAATAAGTACAAAGAACTTACATCTCTTGTTTTAGGAGATATTACAATCACAGACATTGAAAAAGAAGGTCTTGCTAATGTAACATTGAAACCACATCAGACATTTCAGAAACTGAATGATATCAAAGAGATTCTCAATAACAGAAAAGAACATCTGGAAAACACATTGTCTTTGATTGATGAGTTGATTGAAGCAGGACAACCTGTTAAACCACTTAAAAAGAATCCGTGTGTTAATTCTTCTTATAGTGAAAGATCATCAAGTTGTTTTAAATGTGCACGTTGTGTTGGTATGTATCTTGGAGATACAGATTATCTTGTTTGTAATATTTGTGATCAAGCAAAGAAAGCAAAAGTAAACAATTATCGTGATCGAGATATCATTGAAGCTTTTAAAGTATCAGAATATGGAATCTGTAAAGCTTATAGAAAAGCATCAGGAGATAGACAAGACATTACTTCTTACACACAGGAAGATTGGAATAGAGAACATCCTGTTACAACTCCATCAGAACCTTTACTTGAGATACCACCTGAAGCTCCTTATGGTTCTGTAGATGAAGACCATATGGAACCAGAACCTAACAATCCATAACACACATACACATATATTACAAATGTGATGGATGATAGCGCACAATCATACCATTCACTACCCAACAATTCCTTAACCCAAAGGAGAAACAAACAATGAGTAAATCAACCAAAGCTCCAACTCTTGAAGAGCTTAAGGCTTCTACCCAGTTGCCTGAGATTCATGAGTTGGAAGTGAAGCAGCCAACGATCCGAGTCATCGGAGCAGGTGGTTGTGGAACAAACCTGTTGAAAGCACTTCTGCTTGCTAAACCCAAGTTTGACAGTGCTCTTCAGCTGATGACGATTGACACAAGTCATTCGAACGCACAGGCTCTTCCGAAACAGATCGAAGTTCATTCAATCGGTGATCTTGGATCTGGAAAAGACAGAGCCAAAAACGTTGGTGCTATAACCAAGTATCTTGATAACCACAAGAACTTTGTGACTGAAGCAACAGATATCACTATCATCTTGTTCAGTCTTGCTGGTGGATCCGGATCTGTTATCGCTCCTCTTCTTGCCCACAGATTGATGCGTCACAGTGAACGCGCAGTTATCCTGATTGGAGTTGCAGATGCTTCTTCTAAGAGAGACTGCATGAACACTATCTTGACCATCAAGACTCTCAGCAAGTTCGCTACTGATAACAACTACTACCTGCCCATGATGCTTTACAGCAACATTGATGCAGGAAGAGTTGCCGTCAATCGGACTATCACTGCCAGATTAATCGAACTCATCGATATGCTTTCCAACAAAGATATCACCGAGATCGATTATACGGACAAGATGAACTTCCTCAGACCGACCAACGTTGGATGTCCTGCAGGATGTTATCTTCTGTCTGTGTCGGCAACAGACTCTGATGATTGTCAGGATCTTCCTGGAGAGATGGGAACACTTCTCGGAGAAGGCGATATGGTACATGCCGCACTTGTTGTCAATGATACAGGTAAATGCCCTCGTATCTTGACAAATGTCACTTACACCGGTCTTGCCGATGAGAAGAAGTTCTTCTCGACTATCGGAACTCCGATTCCCACTGAACTCGTCAACGAGCTCAATGAAACCGCAGAACGTTACGCCCGTAACGAAGTACACAAAGACAACAACAAACAGACGTTCGATGGACTGTCAGAACACGAAGACAGCTCCGGCATCATTCTCCAGTAACAAAGAATCAATCCGTGTATAACGACGTCGATACATGGATTGTCGCAAACCAACAATACAACAAGGAATACAAACAATGTTGAACCAGTTCTTCTATGATTGGAACACCGCAATCCAGTCCCGTACTATCGTCAATGAAACTCGCAACGCCGCAGGTGTTATCACCATGCAGGAGACGAAGTTCAAATTCAGGGATGTCGAGATTACTATGTTCTCTCGCATTCTTCCTGGATCTGACAAACTTCCTCCTGAAAAGCGTCGCTGGGCTTCTGAAATGTTCGTACCTTCTACGAACAAAATCATTCCCTCTGTTCGTTACAACAGTCGCGCCCGTTGTGCTGCAGAGATCATGGCTGCATTGATTCCTGGTCGTGCTCACGAGGATCACGTTGAAGCACGCAATCAGGAACGTCGCAAACGTTATATGGAGAAACTTTACAGCGAACGTAAATCTCGTCTTGCTGCAACGAGTTTCTCCACCGAAGATCAGGAATTCATTCTTGATTGGATGCAGGGTCATGTCATTGCCGGTCGTGTTGCGTGGGACGATGTCCTTATCGACATCCTTTGCAAGTATCATGCATACATCACTGGTATCGGACTGTCTGAACACGGTATCAACCTGAATGAAGAAGCAAAGCTTCATGTCGGTCGTATGTACAATACGGCGTGTCAGCTTATCAGTGAAACCTTCACTGATAAGAACGGTCTCCCTGCACTGACTCGTGGCAGTCTCAGTCGCAACTTCCTTGCTCCTCGCAACAACATCAAGTATGGCATCTATGTTGTCAGGTCTGGATACTCCAAGATCTTTGACGAATGCACGCTGTCTACCAAATTCATGCATGTCGTGGATCTGATCGCAGCTTACTATGCCAAAGTTACTGGAATGAGTGTTGAGGACAGAATGGCTGAACTCAAAGCATATCGGGAGAAACAGAAAGAACGCAAACACGATCGTGGATTCAAAGGTCAGGGTCACAAACCCTCTCGGTCAAATGCGTCTGCTGCTTCCACGTACTCGAATCGTATGGCACCTATTGGATTGACAATCGGTGATGCATTCGGGGACGTCCTTGATCAGGTCGGATCTGCAGTGAAGGAAGAGAAGAAAGTTACCAAGCGCAAATCTGCGAAACATACTGTCACTCCTGTGACGGATGGTCAGATCAACGGTAAACAGAAGGAACTTCCGAAAGCTGTCAAGGAAGAGGCGAAAACTGAGGTTGAAGACATCCCTGCAGAAGTCTCTGAAACCGATCTTCCTGAAGCTCCTGTTCCTGGTGAGATCGAGTGTGTTAACGAAGAAAAACCTAAACGTAAGTACACTCGCAAGAAAAAGGCTGAAACTGCCGAAGCTTAATATAAGCTTATACCTAGTAGTGGACATGAACGTCCACTACTAGGTTTTTCTTTTTGTTATAACCTGATACTTGCAGAATCTACAGGAAATTCATATTGTTTCATGTAATTGTAAAGAGTTTCATCAACATAAAACAATTCATCTGATAGTTTACACATGTCCGTATAAAGAAGATCAACTGCCGAACCAAGTGCTATGCATTGAAGAAGTTTATACATGAGTGCCACATTCGATCCATTGACGTTTGTTAGGCTATATCTGATATATGTGCTTATAACAGAATACGCATTGAAATTGTCGTCCCATTGGTATCCTTTTTCTTTTGCTTCTTTTAAAATAAGATTCAGATTACTTTCAAGAGCTTTGTAGTTACTACCACAAGATTCGATAATGTCTCTTAATGGAGTTTCTCTAGGGTAGAAAGCTTTAACAGCTCCTATGAACATATCAAGAGAAGATTTACCACTTCTTGCATTCAAACAATCAAAGAGCATGAATAGGAGTAATCCGATAAGAGGAAAAGAATCCTCATCTTTATTCATTAATGCATTTTTGACATCTTGAAGAGTCTTTGATTTTTCAAATAGATTGCACCACGCTTTAGGTAACTTATCACTATTTTTAAGAAGATCAAGTTGTCCTTTATCGGAAAACAATGGACGCATATCAATCTCTGCTAACTTGGTTGTAACATATTTATCGTTTATCTTGATCTCGATTGCTTGATTTGTTTTTTCACCCAAAGCTTTACCGCAAGCCAAGATGATTTTGTATAGCTTTTCTTCTGACATTTCTTTATACATTTCACCACATGTGCAAACATGTGAATTACATTTAAAACAATAATCATTCATATTTAACTTCCTTTCGTTGTTGGCGATCTTATAATCGATGTATTATATACTTGAGATAATCGTAAAAAGAAAGAGGTGAAAATCATGAAGCATTACGATTATAACGACAACATTTTGCTGTGTGGCTGTGGTGGGGGTTTCATGAGCATTGAGTGTCTGACAGGTGTTTATCGAGCATTTGAAGAGTGGGGAATTATTCCTGGAAAAGTTATGAGCTCTTCTGGGGCAACCTTGTTTTCAAGTCTTTACTATAGTGTTGAAACATCTAAATGGTTTGAAGCACTTATGGATATAACAACACCTAGCACTTTTATCAATTTCAATATTGGTGCAGCTGTTGAGACTTTACTGTCAAAACGTCAACATTTGATTGATAACGATCCTGTGTATGAAATTCTCAAAAAGAATATGACAGGTAATGCATCAAAACGTGTTCAGACCAGCGTTACGAGAAATACTGACTGGTCTACACATATGAAATATGTTACACCTGGTTGGGCGACTGCTGCAACATCTATTCCGTTCATATTCAAACCAGTTAAGATTGGTGACCATCTGTGGTCTGATGGAGGGGTTCTCAATAATCTTCCAGTACCTTCAATTGAAGAAGCTAAACAATACAAACATATCTTTGTCTTTGTTTGTCCTCCAACAGCTTACTTTAATGGATCATTTATTGGTATCCAATTGATCAATTTGCTTTTTGCTGTTATGGAACGTGAAGTTTCACAGTTGAAAGAGATTGGATTCTTTGATCTTCCAAATGTCACTGTCATCCAACCGAAAGAGAGTTATGGTGGAACTCTTCTTAGTTGGAGTCCGGATTTTAAACTTAGAGAATCTTCTTATGAACTTACAAAGGAGCTTTTGAAAAATGTCAAAATCGATTAAACGGTTCTGCTTGGTTATCTGTATCACAGTTTCCTGTTATATGTCAGGATGCACTTCTTCAGCTCCATACCACGAAGGCTCGGGTAAACAGTGGATCATGGAACAAGTTGAAAAAGGAAATCTAACACAAGAAGAAGCTGACAAGCTTCTTAAACAGGAGCAATGACATGGGAACATGCAGAAGTAAACGAAGACGAAAACGAAACACATCTATCGTGAAGGTACGGTCAAGCGCTATGAATTTTTGCAGAAAGAAACTTGCTTGGTTCAGTTATTCTATCGTCACATTACTTATAATAAGTCTTGTGATATCATTGTGTGTTGTTTTGACTGGTTGTGGACATAGTTTTATCCATGTTGATAAAGGTAAAGGAGCTGTTCTTCGTATACCACTTCCGGATGGTGGATCTTTGGTTGATTTTAAAGTGGGTATGATTGACAGTACAACAGCTGTTATAAGAGGAAACACGACC
>JAFVPU010000126.1 GCA_017505165.1 Clostridia bacterium | reverse complement strand
GTAAGAGGATCATCTGCAAATACAGAGGAATATCTTAAAAAAGCAGAAGAAGTTGTAAAAAACGATCCTACTGCATTGGTAGCTGTGCACGATGTGGAGATGATTAATAGAGTTACAGCAAGAACTCTTAATAGTAGAATTCTTAAAGAAGAAGAACTTGAGAATATCATCAACATCGGCCTTAGCGTATTTGATGGAGACTGTATCACTGTAAATATTACAGATCATGAAACAGATGTTATCGATACTGTGTTTGATGCTCTTGATAAAGACAAACATGCTATGGCTCTCGCTCACGCATACAATAAATATTCTGACAAAGCAGATGAATGCGAGTGTGAGAGTGATATGAGTGAAGACCGGGCAGAGGCTTTTAGCGTAGAAAGACTGAAAAAGCAGTTTGCTAATCTTCTCGATAGTTGCCCTAACGATCAGAAACTTGACTTCTTAAATAGATTCATTGAGGATTCTGGAGCTGATGAAAAATACAAAGTATTTGATACAAGCACGTTTCATGTAATCGCAAATCCGAGTCCAGATTTATGGCCACCTATCATGGATGGTAAATCGTATGCAGATGACGATACAGATCCACTTGCTCCGGCAATTGAATCTGTGGAGGAACCGTCAAACGAATCATATACAGATTCTGCGCCAATCAATTCTATGGCGGATATTCTCAAAAATATCGATATGGATGCATTCCCTCCAATGAATGCTGTATCTTTTGAAGGTGAAGAACCATCTGAAGAAAAACAGAAGAATAAATACGAAGATTATTCAAATGATCCAATGCCAGAGAAAGATCCGCTTTTAGAATCTATTGCTATGGCAAGAAGAAACAGATTAGGTGAGTAAGGAGTTGAATAATATGAGAGCTATCAAAGGATCTCTTTTCGTTACAGATGATATCATGTTTGTAAGACAGATTCTTATGGACCCGAGATCTACAATGCTTTGTTTATCGTTAGATGAAGTGGATAGATCTCTTGAAAGAGAATTTAACAGAGTTGTTCCTGCAACTCTGTTATTACCTCCTGCAAGTGCAGTGTGTGCTGAGATTGATGGAGACGAAGAAAGATTCATCCAGGAATATAGTAACTATCTCAATTCTGAGATTCCTACTGGCTTTATTGTAACAATATTGAAATTATTGCATGATGCTCAGAATGCAATTATGTATATTCCTTCATTTAATGAAGACTCTGTATGGTTCAATCAGTTAATGATGAATTTCTTTGTTAGATGGGGAATTACAATTGGTATGTCTAAGGAGAAAGGATTTAATTATGATCCTAGATATGATACTGTAATTCTTGAAGAGTTGTATAGAAACAACTATATCAACGTATTTCAGTTCATTATCGAAACTCCGATGGGATATTACCCATCAGATTATTACCTGTCGATGAAATTGCAGAATGAATTAATCTGTTTCATTACTCCTGGAGAAACAATCTTTGGATTCATTGCTCAGTACAGAGAAGCAGTGTTTAATGCAGGAACCCCATTTGTTAAACCTGCTGTATCATTTGATCATGGAGGACAATTATGCTAATATTTGGACCTGGTAGATGTGCTAGTCATATATGGCATGATGATAAAAGATTGTTCGTATACAATCTTACAGGCAATGTGAATGCGTGTAATGGTTCATTGAATTTATTATTCCCATATCCTGCTCAATTAGGATATGGGGATACTTCAATGGCAAACTGGGGTGAGATTGCAAAAGATATTGATATTCGCTATTATAATTATATCATGTCTGACGTGAATGCTTTTTCACAATTGATGACTGTTATGGTAAATAGTGTAGATAATAATGTATTCATTTGTATCTCCGAAGTATCTATTGACCCATATATGGCATGTATAAATGAATCTCTTATGAAACTGATTCAAACTAGATATGGATTTAGATTCTTTATCGTAAATGAACCTGAAGATATGCAGTATATTCAGTCTGATGGCTGTGAGTTTAGATCTGTAGAAGGAATACAGATGTATGATTATGATAAAGATTCTTTCATATTGCATAACGAGAAATATCGTTTAAGTATGGGTGGTGTTGCATACGATGTTGTATAATCAGATTATATTTAAATCTGCATACCCTTACGTGATAAATAATTTTATCAGAGAATATGATTTATCTGCAGCGAATATTAATGCTCTGTATTCAGAAGGCATTATTAACATTGATGAATATAATAAATTCATGGATATGCCGAAGCATATTCGAGAAGTAAAAATCGGAATAATGTCTAGAGATAAAGCTGTTTATAATGCTATAAAGAATGGGATCATAAAAGCAAAGAAAGAATTATTCTTAGCTAATAATATACAAGATCATGAAGTTGTTTCTATTAAGAATGATGCTGTATTCGTGCTAGGGCGCAAATTACAATATACTCAATTTGGAAACTATAACTTCAAATTGAAGAATGAGTATACAGTATTCATGAAACTTCAAGATCTTGAAATATATTATGGAGATTCTATTCTTCCAGACGGTTCTGTTGATGTGAATGTAGATATTAAAGGTATAGATGATTCTAAGATTCCATTACATGAAAACGGAATGCTAGGATTAATATGCGAAATTTGCTTTATGCTTCAACGATATGATCCTAAAGAAACTTTAGAAGTTCTAATGGATTTCTATAGAAAATTCTTATTGAAAGAATTGCATATCGATTATTATCGAGAATTTAATTCTAGATCTGGCTATATATTTATGGCACCGGTTGGAGCATATTCGTTAGACTATATTCATAATCCGAATCAGCATTTGATGAGTAAATTGGATATAAATAGAAACAATCTTATATTTAGAGATCTGATTCATATTGTATCTAATATATATAAATCATCTGTAGCACAACCAAGATAGTCACAAGAGGATTATTAAATCCTCTTGTGATTTATTTTTTATTTATTTCATAACGTGTAAATACAGATAAATATGGAATTACCTATAGTACAATACAAATGGCTATAGTGTTTATTATAAGTAATTTTGGAAGTGTCCTAAAGAGTGCAACTGAATTGCTGAACTATTCCCCACGGTTTGTGAAGGCATTCTTCGGACGAAAAACCTTTGGAAGCCAGTAGTTATTATTACAAAAGAAGGCCAAAGGTGAGTTGGGAGTTGACTCGTCATGTATCAAATCAGCTTGGAATCTAGCCGTATTGCCTAAAAATAAACGGTTAGACATCTTCGATTATTATGGAGTCGGTGCGGCGTGTGTATTGTGTGTGGCTGCGTTAGAACGATTTTCGATGTATGTCGGTACTCGTGCCCCTGGTGTGGGGCCTTGGATAATGTAAGATTGTTTACGCCATTTTAAACAATCTTTGCGAGTATTATTGTCAATTTGATTGTAGAAAAGATCTCCCTAGGGTGACAAACCCTAGGGGGCTTTTCTTTTTTTTTTAGAATAAACTGTTTGGAAGATTTACCGTAGACATATCCATTGTATTTTGTTTGATAGAGTAGTTTAATACTGCCATTACTGCTCTTGGTGTAATAATCTTTGCCAATTCAGTATCATCATTAAATGGATATCCTACTTTTAATTGATCTTTGATAGTTTCAGTACTACGACTAATAATCGTAGATACTATATATTTTACAGCTTCTTGCTGATTTGTCTCATTCATATAGCTTGACTCTTCAGATGTAATATTAAAGATTGTCCATTCTCTTAAAGTATCAAGAATCATATTGTCTAATAATTCTCTACATTTAATAGGGTCCTGTGTAAGTCTGATCGTATATAATTCCATTTGATTCTTCTTCTCTAGATACGACAGGATTTTGTACATAATTACAGTCAGTATCGATATACCCACCAGAACTAAAATTAGAGCTGTAATTGCTAAGAACGTAATTGTTTGAGTATTCATTGTATTCTCCCCATCCTCTTATATCATCTTTTAATCTAAAGAAACTAACGTCTGTTAATTCATTATTCTTTTGACAATTGCTTATATATCTTACGATTTTATATGCAATATCTAATGTAATTCCGTATCTATATTTTGATAAGAGATTCCACCATTGTCCAAATGTCATTGATAATGGTATATAGAAATCTGGATTATCGTGATATACTTGATGTGCTGTTTTAGACAGCATTACAATAGGAATATTATTTGCTTTATGCTCTTGTATCAATAATGATACTAAATCGAATGTAGAAATGATTCCTACTGTATTTAATACGTGTTGTGATATCAATATTGCGATATCATATATGGTAAGGAAATTATGATGCATTTCCACTTCTGCCATTTCATCTGTTATATTACCCAATATTTGACAGCGATTTAAACCTAGTGTCATAAGATAAGATTTATATCCTTTATATGATCTAGATCTTCTAAACCTTGCAATAGAATTATCTAAGAAATGTTTATATTTCTCTACATCTATCAATGTATCTTTTGTTTGATAGAATGGTAATGGATATGGAGCATTTGGAGATATAATAGCATTTATATTTGCATCGCTATTTATAAACTCTTGTGCCAGATATACATCTATTGGTTCGTTTGATGATACTATTTTTGTATCATTGTTATAACTAGAAGGGACTAATGTTCCCACTATAATTCACCTCCTCTAGATTATATGAATGTAAAAATGGTTTAAGTTTATTGAAATATAAAT
>JAFVPU010000013.1 GCA_017505165.1 Clostridia bacterium | reverse complement strand
TTGCAGATCCTATCAAGAATATGAATACAGATGTAAACTTCGTTTCAAGACGTTTCATTATTTCATTAAATGAAAATAATATTCCTGTTAGTGTAATCGATGAACTGTATACTAAATATGGTTTTGAAATGTTAGAATAAATAGGAAGAGGTGTTTTGATGGGCGACGTATGTAAATATTACAATAAACGCTATACAGAAGATTATAATTCCCAAGTAGAGCGTCTTATAAGATATCTCCCAAAACAGTTTCCTGTTGGAGATAAGGCATTAAGAAACATTACAATTCAGGTTACAGAAGACTGTAATTTGTGCTGTTCTTATTGCTATCAGATCAATAAGTCTAAGCAAAGATTATCTTTCGACACCGCTAAAAAGTTTATTGATCTTCTGCTTGATCCAGATCAGTCTAAGAATCCCGCATATAATTCGTGGGAAAATTCATTCGTTATTCTGGATTTCATCGGCGGAGAACCTTTATTAGAGATAGATCTTGTATCTCAGATCTGTCACTATTTTTATAAAAGGTTAATAGAATTAGATCATCCGTGGAAAGTGGGCTATATGATTTCCATTGGTACCAATGGAACACTTTACTTTGACGAGAGAGTTCAAAGATTCATCGATGAATTCCCAGGTAGAGTTTCATTCAGTATTACTCTCGATGGAAACAAACGTCTTCATGACAGTTGTAGAGTTTTCCCGGATGGCTCTGGTTCTTATGACAAAGCATCTGCTGCTTGTCTTGATTGGAATAAGAGACTTGCAGAAGGAGCAGTTCCTGCATCTAAATTAACCATTGCTCCTGAGAACGTTATGTATCTTAAAGAAGCAGTATTACACATGATTGATCTTGGATATGTAAATATTAATGAGAACTGTGTGTATGAAGATGTATGGAAAACTTCTGATGCAACAATTCTTTACAATCAGCTTAAAGAGATAGCAGACTATCTCATTGAGAATGATCTTGAAGAAAAGGTTACATTAAGAATCTTTGATCCGACTTTATATGGTCCAATGGAAGAAGATGATAATGATAACTGGTGTGGTGGTGATGGTAGCATGCTCGCACTGGATGTAAATGGAGACATTTTCAACTGTGTAAGATATATGAAATCATCATTAGGTTCAGATCAGCCTCCGTTAAAGATTGGTGATGTAGAAAATGGTATAGCTATTGCTCCATGTGATAAATCCAATCTTGAATGTATGAGATGTATCACAAGACGTTCTCAATCCACAGACGAATGTTTCAATTGTCCTATTGCCAAAGGATGTGGTTGGTGCTCCGCATACAACTATCAGACGTTAGGTACAGTAAACAAAAGAGCTACATTCATTTGTGATATGCATAAAGCTGAAGCTTTAGCCAATACATATTATTGGAATAAGGTGTTCAGAAAGCATAACGAAGACGATATTCGTTTACCGCTTGAATGTCCTAGAGAGTGGGCGCTTCCGATTATCGGAAAAGACGAATATGATATGCTCGCAGAATTAGCTTCATACTAAAAAGATTTTTAAGAAGGTGTAAATTATGAGTGAAATTACAAGCAGACAGGTAATTCAGCATTACAAAGAAAATGGTATCACAAAAACAACTGCTATGAAAATGCTTAAAGAAGATATAAGATTCTTTGACGCATTGGTAGAGTTGGATGAACTCGGAATCTTCGCAATTGATGATGAAATCAAATGGTATGTCATCAAACGCGGATGGGTTGAAAATATCCCTAATAAGAGCGACGAGATGATTTTATACATGCTTCAGCATGGAGGTCTTTCTATTGTAAAAGAGCCTTCTACTCAGCGAGTATATAAAACTATGGATGCTAACATCTTGAAGAACATCATTTTCGGAAATGATAATTACGGCGGGTACGAACGTGATAATCTGATAATATCAAGTATTCTTGATCCGTATGGAATAACACTAAATGATGAAATTGTTGAAATGCTTGTCGATATTGATAAGTATACGGACGTGCCTAGAGTAAGATTCTATATTCAGAATCGTACCAAGAAAGCGATAGAGAAAAATGTTCAATATTTCTGTAACAACTGTGGTACTACAGAATTTGAACCTTGGTTGATAAATGGAGATAGACTTACAGAAGAACAATGGGATCGTATTTTCAAAGCAATATCGGATAATAGTCCTAATGTTTTTTATGTATATTCTAAGAATCTTACAAAACAGGTAATTTACGGAAATATTCCTGATAAATATATCGACTCTGTATTTGAATCTGTAGGAAGATTGATTGGTTTCTTAGATGGAGGACCCGGAGAAACGAGTCTTAAGCTTGATGGCAAACTCACCAAGAGATACCTGGATGTGGTGTATAAAAAGAAATTCCCTAATGGATTTCCTAAACACTATGAAAAGTCAGATATGATTCTTTCCATAGGAGATGTATTCAAACGTTCATCCGATAAAACCGACGCAATTAAAGCATATCCTGAGTTGTTTAAACTCATTGTGCAGCCTACAGTTGTAGAAACATGCGCATATATTGAAGCAGACCCATTCAATATTAGATATCTTTCTTCACCTCCAGAAAAAGCAATGATCAAAGCAATGGAAATGAATCCTGCAGTATTTGGATTGATTCGTTGCCCTACTAAGAAAGTATGTAAAATGGCCGGTGCATCAAATGAATACTTCTTAAGCAGAAAGTACCCATCGGATAAATACCTTGTGTATGGAACTTTTTACATAAATAGAGAATCTGTATCTTTCTCTAGATGTGTCGATGGTACTGATATGGATAAATTCCTTGCATTGCCTATCATGGGATTTCTCAATGGAGAATGTAGCAAGAAAATGAAAGTAGAAGATGTGGCAATTTCCAAACCAATCACAAAAGAAGAGATCAATACTCTTAATAAGTTTGGTAGATTAGTAATGCCTCAATGTGCAGGAACTGTTGCCATTGGCGAAGAAGATATCAAATGTATGAAAGATATATATAAGAAAAAGGAGAAAAAGAAATAATGAAGAGGTATTCAAAGGAAATTAGTAAAAATACTATTGACCATCTTGCCGATTTGTATTTCAAAGAAGAGGCATTAAGAACTCTTCACAATCCAAATAGTGAGAATGTCAATACTGCAGCTTATTCCATCTGTGTTGATAAATACTCTGAGATATTTGCAGAACGTCAGAAACTCATGAAGAGTATCGAAAAATATGTTCTTATGGAATATGCTGGATCTTGCTGGTACAATATGCAGTTCTCATTCATTTCCAACGAAATTTATATCATGGTGGATGAAGAAACATGCACATTTATCGACAAATTAGAATCTTTAGGATTCGTTGAAGTGTAAATTTATAAGGGGTAAGGGATAGCTTCCCTTATCCCTTATTTTGTGCAAAGATCAACTTATTATTAATATGCCCAATAATGGGGCGTTTACATCTATTATTGTCTTAGAGGAGGAAATATAATGGCCGATAATCAGAAACTTACAGCCAGAGTTCCGATTATTTGTGCAGACTTTGAGAACAAAGACATGCATAAAGATAAAGAACTTGTAATGGACTATAAGAATCAAGATATTTATCTTAAAGAATCTGATAGATACATCAACATCACTGGCCGTTTAAAAGATCAGATTCAAGAGATTCAAGATGGTTCAATGGTTGTTCATATTGTAACGGAAAACACTTTACCGCCTATTAAAGATAGACCCGAAAACCATTGGTATTTTGTAATAACAAAATCCGAAACTATCGAAAATGGTGAAGAAGTAAATGTGAATAGTTATATCTATTATGGTGTTGTAGAATCCAATTTCTTTGAAAACGCATCAAACTATATCCTTACTGCACAGAATATGATCGCAGATCCGGCTAGTGTAGCTATGACCGTAAACAAAGGATATAGAGCATGTTTTTATGTACCTACCTCGTATAATCCGTCATTCTACAACAATGTAACAGGAGAGCCTATTCCGTTTACAGTAATCGATAGATTATATATCGTAGACAACTCACTTAATTCAATCATCGCTGTAGATGTATATCTCTCTGACGAAGAAGAATTAGGAGATGTAGATATCATGATCGACTATCAGGGTAACATGTTCTACCAGATTCAGTTAGAACCTAATGAATCTGCTATTACAGGTTTAGTAATGCCTGACAGTCCGATCAGTGTAAAAGTTGGTTCAGCCATTGGATCTATTCAAGATCCTACATGGACAGAATTAAGATACGTCTTTAGAGGATGGTCTACAAATAAACTGACATATACTGCTGTGGATACTACTAAATATATTCCTGAAAAGAATATGACTCTGTATGCGTTCTTCGAATATATAGCCGATGCTTCATTATTGGCATATAGTGTAAGTAATGTATCCGAAGGAAACAGTGGTAGCTTAATGAGAATGTCAAATGCGACACCTAATTTAGAAGTATTATCACAATACACTGGTGTAGAGAATAAACATGTACTGATTTATCCTAAGACAATCGAAGGATATTTCTCTCCATCACCGGTCGAATTGATGGAAGATGGACAACATATCGAATTCGTATATACTCCTCAATATTACGATATCGAATATGAAATGTCTGGAGGATCATCAAATGAACTGAAATATTTCTACACTGTTGAAGAGGAGTATACTCCTGCTACACCTGTAAAAGAAAACAATATCTTTATGGGATGGGTTCCTGAAAAGATTGAAAAAGGTACAACTGGCAAAGTTACATTCATTGCAAAATGGAAAGAAGAAGCAATTACCCTCAAAGGTTCTATGCTTAATTATATCTTTGATCATATTACATCTACAGATGTAATTACATCTATTATGAATGGCACTACTGATCATACAGATGGAATCTTAGATGAGATCATGGCAATCAATAGAGTGTCAGAAATTCCTAATAGCGATCTTGTAAATCCTATTAATATCTCATCTACATCAACTCCGATTTATGCTTGGTGGGTTCCGGAAACAAAAGCTATTCATATCTATTGCGAACAGGATATTATTTGTAATGATGATATGTCTGGAGCTTTTAAAGGAATGAGTTTATTAAGAACAATTTCCGGTTTAAAATCATGGATTGTAAGACCGATGACAGATTTAACAGAATTATTCTACGGAGATTCCTTATTGACAGATACGATTGACGTTAATGGATGGAATCCGCATGGTGGCATGTTTACCAATGCGTTTGAAGGAACTGCCGCTGCAGAATATTTAAAAGTTCCAGAATGGTATGCTTATACTTCTACAATCTTATATTATTCTGCTACAGGAAAATTATTAGATTCAGTAACAACAGAATTTGTTCCTAATGAAGAGGTATACGCTAAATCATTTAACGGATATATCACTCCAAGTACACCAATAAGAATTGTTGATAATAACACTTCTTATCAATTCACATATGATCCAATTGATTATTCAATTGAGTATGATGCAAATGGTGGCAATATGGTGGAGACAAAGACTCTTTATACAATTGAAGATGAAGACTATTACCCACCAAAACCAATCAAAGATGGTTTTGAATTTGAATCTTGGTCTCCAGAATATATTCCATCTGGATCTACTGGCACTGTAAAATTTGTTGCTATTTGGAAATAAGAATAATTGGAGAGATTATGAAATATTAATCTCTCCTATTCTTTAGAATTTCAATTAAGAGAGGTTAATATTACTATGAATGAAAATATAGAGAGATTAATCAACGCTGTAACAAATTTACAGCTTGAGCATAATGCTTTTAATGATGGATTCCACACATTATCAGAAATCAGAAATGCATTAGACGCATGTTTTCCTGGAAAAACATGTGTAGATTTACTCTTCACAGACAACGTGGATAAACTTCCATTTGGATGCATGGTGGTTCCGAAATTTGAAATCAATGAAGTTAATGAAATTCTCATTGCTGGTTCAGATTTCGAGATCAACAATTACTCTGTAGAGATCGATTCCAAACTTCTTCTCTATGGATTAACTCCAAAAGAGTTAGTATCAGTTATGATTTACAATATTGACAGACTTGTTGGTGATGAAACTCCTGTCAAACGTTTAAGAGAGATCATCGATAGATACTTTGCTGAGCATTGTACACATCTCAAAATTCAGGAGTCTATCCAGTATCAGGCAATTTTAGAATACGGACTTGTCGACACATTGATTAAGCTCACAAACTGCTTATACATCGACAATGATGTCTTAACTGATGCTAAACTCGATGAGTTAGAGTTAGGTGAAGACTTCACAATGGCATTAAACAAACTTTTCAGAAAGATTCCTGGCTGTGATACAGTAGCATCAAGACAACCGAACCTTGTTATCATGGATTGGTGTTTCAGATTATACAAGAATGTAAACGCTGAAAGGATTCCTGCAATTCATCAGCTTACAAGAGCAAAAGAAATCTCTGGTTCTTCTTTATACAAGGCATTGCTTGACAAAGCTGTTAACGCTCTTAACAGAATTGATACGGATACATATATCATGATGGAATCTGTAATGGAATCATACTTGGAGGAATCTAAGAGAAAGAATGGATTATTTGCTCAGCTTAAATACAATGGCATGAGAGCGATCGAAGATGACTTCTATGAGTTCATGATCATGGCAAGAAATGCCGAGACAGAACAGGAAGTCATGTATGCATTGAAACAGATCAATGCGAGATTATCCATTCTTGATGATTACATCAGAAATGCAGAATTAACAGAAGATGAAAAGAAACGTTGGTCTGAATTATATTCCAGATATTCTGGAATCAGAGAAGAGATTGCCAAGAAAAAAGTATACAATAGAAGAAATTATGGCATCTTCGTTGACTACAATAAGCTTGATAGCATGGAACCTGAAGATGATGACATCTATGCTTAATTAAGACAAAAGAATAGGAGTAGGGTTTTAGC
>JAFVPU010000125.1 GCA_017505165.1 Clostridia bacterium | reverse complement strand
TTTGCAACTATTTTTATTTTATCAATACCTCCAAGCAAAACAAAAAAACCTACTATACTCAAAATTATTGTTGGAACCCTATATCCTATCCCTATAAAAGATAAGAAAATATAGTCGGCACCAGAAGTCATCAATGCCGACGTTATTACAAAATTCACAATCATTGCAATATTTGTAATTTTGCAAAATTTTCCAAACACAATTTTATTGAATTCAGAATACGAATTGATATTGATTTTCAATCTAATATAGTCAATCAACCAAAATAAATATATATACAAAACAGCAAATGCGACAAGTCCGATAAAAGAATATGCCCCAAAATCAAAGAAAAAAATACAGATTTCTTTTCCTGAAGCAAATCCTACACCTACAATACCACTCAAAACTAAAAAATAGTCCACCAAAGTGGACCATTTTCTTCCACTACTCATACATATTTATATGTACAAGTAGTCAATAAAATTCTCTCAATATTAAATCAAATATATTTCAATTTATTACAGAAATATTGTTTATTCAAACATGATGATTCTGTTGCAGTGTTCGCATTGTAACATCTTGTTGGTTTTTAACTTCTCGATAAAATTAAGTGATAATTCAACCTTGCAACCACCGCAGAATACATCTTCCAAAGGAACATAAACAGGAAATATTCCATTTGACTTGATAGTTTTGTATTTTTCATACTTCTCAATATCTTTGACACTTGGTTCAAGAGCTTTGATTCTTTCTTGTATTTGAGCAATCTTTGGAGCAACTTCTTGACGCTTTGCCTCTATCTTTGCCTTGATTGTAGTAGATCTCATTTTTGCATCTGTCAATCTTTTTGACAATTCTGCACTTTTTCTCACTATTTCTTCAGAACGTCTTACCAAATCTTCAATTTTTCTACTTTCCTCACTCAACTCACCAACAAGACTATTAGAATCAGATATAAGGCTTGAAATATTTTCCAAATCAATATTATCAGTATTGCGTTTTTTCACAATTTCACTGTTGCCCTTATTCTTTGAAAATTTTGTTTGAGCAATATTGTAATTTTTTATGATTTCACTTGCTTGAGTTTCAAGTTGCTCAAACCTAGCCTTACCTTCTTGTAATATTTTCTTATAATTTTTGAAATCGACACTTGCTTGGCAGTTGTCAACTTCTCTCTCAAGTGAGCGTATTTGTCTATCCAACTTTTGAATTTCGAGTATAGTTTTCATTACATTCTCCCTTTATTATCTTTATCGTCATCTTCCGATAAATCATCTCTCAATCTTTTCAACTTTGAAGGATGACGCAATTTTCTCAAAGCTTTTGCTTCAATTTGACGAATACGTTCACGAGTAACTGAAAATTCACGACCAACTTCTTCGAGTGTTCTTGGATGAGAATCATCAAGACCATAACGTAATCTAATAACTTTTTGTTCTCTTGGAGTCAAAGTTTCCAAAACTCCCATCAATTGTTCTCTAAGCATGTTTTGCATAGCAATATCATGTGGAGAAAGTGCATGTTCATCAGGAATTATATCACCGATTTTGCTATCTTCTTCATGACCCATCTTACTTTCAAGAGATATCGGATCTTGAGCTATACGTTGCACTTCAACAACTTTGTCGACTGTTGTTCCGAGCTTGTCCGCTATTTCTTCGAGAGTTGGATCTCTGCCCAATTCTTGAAGGAGAGCTCTCACAGCTTTGTTATGTTTCAAGATTGTTTCAACCATATGTACAGGAACACGCATAAGTCTTGCTTGGTCAGAAATCGCACGAGTGATGCTTTGTCTGATCCACCATGTACCATAAGTTGAGAATTTGAATCCTTTTGTGTAATCAAATTTTTCAACAGCTTTCATAAGTCCACTGTTACCCTCTTGAATCAAGTCAAGCAAAGGCAATTTGTTTTGATAATGCTTCGCGATACTAACAACCAATCTTAAGTTTGAGTTGATCAATTTATCTCTTGCTTCAATACTGTGTTCTTCTTGGTATTGACGGCTGTATTCAATTTCTTCTTCTGGAGATAAAAGCGGAATATTACCAATTTCTTTGAGATACATTTTTACAGGATCATTTACATTGATTTGACTGATAATATCATCAAATTCTTTGTCATCATAAGCAATATCACTAACTGTTTCTGTGATAGTGATACCATTTTCAATCAAATATTCTTTGATGACAGCAATTTCACTTGCATTGATATCTTCATATTTTTCAATCAATTTACTGCAAAGATTATCTTCTGACAAACTACGCAAATGATTTGCCTTGAATTGTTGCAATATTTTTTGTTTAACTTCTTCAATATTCACACT
This sequence comes from Clostridia bacterium, assembly GCA_017505165.1. Taxonomy (GTDB): domain Bacteria; phylum Bacillota; class Clostridia; order Christensenellales; family UBA1242; genus Onthoplasma. Next base: position 9,117 of record JAFVPU010000125.1, on the reverse strand, counting down.
CATTATTTTTTCTCCTTATATTCTTCTGTAACATTTTTATAGACACAATAAATTATATAATCATCAAATTTTACTTTCGCATCAGCATCATAGTTTTCTAGAGCCTCAAGCAATCCCAAATTCGCAATTTGGATCAAATCTTGAAGATCAATATCCTTATGTAATGACTTATAATTCAAACACAACATCATCACATCTTTGAGATAATATTGAACAATCAAGTTTTTGTATTCCGTCTTTTTGCCTAATGAATACTCTTTCAAAAGCTGATTTACTTGCTTAGCTGTCAACTTTGTTGATTGTCGTATATCAGCATAATAATCAACTATTTTTTCCAAATCTTTGTCATCTATATCTTGAGTAAGACTTGGATCAAATTCTGCCCTAAAATATTGCAGAACGTCTTGCCTTTTATATCTACCTTGAGATGCAAGCAACTTATATGTATCGTCAATATCTTTTACTTTCAATTTAGATAGATATTTATATAGTTCATCATTCTTATCTATTGTGATCACTACTTCTCCTTTCTGATTTTTTCATCAATCTCTTGTATTTTTGCAAGATATGCAAATCTTCCTTCTATGGTTGTGCTTTCATTCATCATTTTTGTTAATGCTTCTTTTTCTTGCTTGAGTTCATATAATTTCACACGTTTAATCGTTTCTCTTAAATATTGATCATAAACATCTTCACTTGGGAAAACATAATTTATCACCTGATCAATAAGAGAATTATTCGAAATTTCAAAATTATCAAACAATGTTGAAACATTATAATCTGCATTTGCCTCAATTTTTTGAACTAAAAACCTATACAATTTACTTAATTCATCATTTGATGTGAAAAGTCCTGAAATTTCATCTAAATTACTGATTTTTTTATACAAAAGTGAGCTCAAAAGCATAATTTTGCTATCAATAATGAATCTATTACTTATATTTTCATTGAGTTCTTCTACAATTTCTTTTTGTTGAGGTTTTTCTTCTTTTGCATGAAGACTTTTTCTCAAAGCATCAATCGGAATCTTAACCAATTTTTGCACTTGGCTTAGATAAATCTCTTGTTCTGCAGTTGAAGAAAACTTTGATATGTAATTCAGGGCTTCTGTTATATATTTTGACTTCTCCGCATTGACTTCAAGATTATATTTCTTTGCACTATCTTGCAATACAAAATCAACACAATCCTTCGCATCCATCAATAATTCTCTGAATGATTCTGTTCCAAATTTCTTCAAATATTCATCAGGATCTTTCGCTCCAGAAATTCTTACAACTTTGACATTCAATCCAACTTCTTTGAGTGTATCAATAGCTTTATATGTTGCATTTACACCGGCATTATCTCCATCCAAACATAAAATTACGTTATCAACAAGATTTTTAATCTTGCGAGCATGTTGTGTAGTTAATGCAGTACCCATACAACCAATAGTATTTGTAAATCCTGCCTGATGACACATAATTACATCAATATGACCTTCAACAATTATGATTTCATCAAGCATTCTTTCTTTCTTGAGATCTCGAACAAAATTGTACGCAAACAAAATTTCGCTTTTGTTAAAAACACATGTTTGAGGAGTATTTTTGTATTTTGTTCTCTCAATATTATCGCCAACAGCACGACCAGAATAAGCGACAACATCACCGAAACCATTTGCTATAGGAAACAACAATCTTGTCCCATAAAAATCATACAAACCGCCTCTTTCGTTTTTACCGATAACACCGGCTGAAATCATATCTTCAGGTTTGAATTTTAGTTGCATCAAATGTTTTGGCAAAGCATCATAATTAAGAGATATTCCAATTTTGAATTTTTCAATCATTTCTTTGCTGATACCACGACGTTTCAAATACATTGCTTGTTCAGATTCTGGATTATTTAGCAAATTTTTGTGATAAAACTCTGTTGTTTCTTTCAAAATAGCATAAGCTTTATCTCTTTGAATCTTTCTTTGCCTCATTTCATCACTTTCGGTATCAGTAGGCATCTCGAGACCAACATTTTTTGCCAAAATCTCAACAGCTGTCAGAAAGTCAACATTTTCCATCTTCATAACCATAGTTATTACATTGCCACTCTCTCCACAACCGAAGCATTTGTAAAACTGCCCATCTTGCTTAATGGAAAAAGAGGGCGTCTTTTCACTATGAAAAGGACAACACGCCCAAAATCCTCCCCCACGACGTGTGAGAGACATATATTTACTTGCGATATCTATGATATCGTTTTTGGCTCTTACTTCATCAATAAATGTTGATGGAATGCCACCTTTAGTCATATGTAAAATCTCCAATTACAAACTTAATACAACCACCAAAGGATTTTTCCTAAAAAATTTTATTTTTTATTAAATAATTTTTTGAATTCTTTTTCCTTCATTAATTCATCTTTCTTTATGTTGCCATAAATGCTTGCAGACACACGTGATTCATCGAATGTTTCTCTAAATATTTGATTTACTTCTTCTAAAGTAATTTTTCGACGAATATCTTTGAGTTTTTTATCGTCTAATACTTTGTTGTATTTCTTAAAATCATAAAGTTTATAGAAATCTTCCCTTACCCTTGGTTCACTTTCATGTTCGCTATATTTTATCTTCCTTTTCGTTTTGTCAAGTTGTGATTGAGTGAATCCATTTTTTCTCAAATTGTCTAAATATTCCGCAACAGTTTTGATTACTTCATTGACATTTTCCTTGTCACATTCTGTATCAAAAGTTAAAAACATATTTTTGTCATTACTGCAACTACTATACCCGCCAGAATAAACCAAACTTTTCTTGATTCTTAATTCTTTCATTATTCCTTCAGAAAAATCATTTATCATTCTAAGCATAACAAAAATTTTCTCTTTATATTCTATATCAAGATAGTTTTTATCAAAAACAAAGTTGATGAATACATAATTCTTTTTTATATCATCATTTTTTAACTTTAAGAATTTGTCATCTTGAATCGAACCATAAAATAACGGAAGTTGCTCAAAATTATTGTCTACTTTAAGTTTGCTTACAAAATTCTTTTCTACTAAGCGTTTTACTTCACTAAATGGCATAGGACTAGATACACAAGCAAACAAATTATTAGCCACAAAATATTTCTTTACAAATTTTTTAACATCAGCAGATTTGATTGAACCAACGCTGTCTTTGTCTCCTAGTATATAGCTTTTTGCAACATCAGTATGATACAAATTCCAATCGTTAAAATATTTTGCTTTCATACCATATTTGTCGGCATATCTTGCTATTTCTTGTTGAACAACCCCAATTTCTTTATCTACAGCATTTTTGTCAAACTTTGATTCGTTTATCATCGTTGCAACTGTTGATAAATAGTCTCCAAATTCTTTTGTAAATACATTACCAGAAAAACAAATTTCTTTTGAAGATGTATGAGCATTCACGCTGATAAAATCAAAATATTTCTTTGTGATTTCATCTTTATTCATTGTTTTTGTTCCTGTGAAGAACATATGCTCAACAAAGTGCGCCAAACCAGGTATCTCACCATCACATCTTGCTCCTGAGTAAAAATTGAGATTAACCATTGTTGTCTTACTAACTTTATTCTTCACGTAAGCAAGTTGTGCTCCATTTGATAATTTTACAAATTTATATTTCATTCACCCCTCCTTACAAAATTCGCTAATATTCTAACAACAATAAATTTTAAAGTCAAACAAATAAATAAATATTTTTATTTATTGTAAATACATTCTCGACGTCTTTTTGTGTTTTTGAAAAATGCTTGATTATAAATCTAAAATATGTATCATCTCAACAAAAAAGAGAGATCTCTCTCTTTTTTTGTTATTCAGACCTCAAAGCAAGAACTGGATCTTTCTTTGCTGCGATTCTTGCAGGGATAATACCCGCAATAAGAGTCAATACAACCGATATAGTAATCAACAATATTGATACTATTGGAGACAACACTGCAAGACCTGCAATTCCTGTCAATTTTTTGAGCAAGATATTGATAAGTAATGTAAAGAATCCGGCAACGGCGACACCAAGCAATCCCGCCGAGAAACCTATAATTGTTGTTTCTGCATTGAACACACGAGAAACATCTCGTTTTGATGCTCCAACACTTCTAAGTACACCAATTTCTTTTGTCCTTTCTATCACTGAAATATAAGTAATAATACCAATCATAATTGAACTTACAATAAGTGAAACAGACACAAATGCAATAAGAACATAAGTAATAGAATTGATAATAGTAGATACACTGCTCATTATAATTCCAACTAGGTCAGTATATCCTATTTCATCTTCTGTATCTACAGATTTATTATACTTATCAATGAAATCTTCTATTCTGTCCTTTGCTTCAAAACTTGTAGCATAAATACTGATTGACTTTGGACTATCAAGAGATAGATTGTTGAGATAACCATCTTTTACAACATCTGTTGAGTTGTAATATGTCAACATTTGCTCAGTGAAATGTTTTGTGTATGCAATACCAGTTGACAATGATCCATTTGTTACATTGTCTTTGAGTCTAACGATACCAACAATTTTTAGTTTGTTAGTGCAAGTCGACAATTTATCTTCAATATTATCTTTGTATAAATCTTTATCATCCGATTTATCTAAAGTTATTTCACCTTTAGAATTTTCATATGCGTAATCAGGGTCAACCAACACTTTATATTCTTTGTCAATAATGTTTGAATAACTAACTTTAGATTTGTATTCTTCACCTTTTGCCAATGCTTTCAAAATCTTGTCTATTTCCTCTTCCGGCAACAATCCCATGGTATATAAAGCATATTCATCAACTTCACTATTTTTGTCAAGGACAAGTATCGCTTCATCAGCTTTTTCTGGCATACGTCCATCAAGGATTTTGTATTGCTCATTAATCATCTTTTCATTATCAATCATTTCATAGACCAAGTCTGAATTACCCATCAAAGACATACCGCTTGACATAGTGGCTGAGTCAAAATCAAACATAACTTTGGTTGTGATGAAAGTATCAGCGCTAATCATATCATATTCAGCTTCCAAATTATCATTATCAAAGGTATTTTTAACTTTGCTAAAAAATGAAGATATTGCTTGCTTATCTATAGGCGCTGATGATAATTCTTCACCGCTCAAAATATTTTTATTGTACCATTCATCAAATTTTGGAGTTTCGCCCTCTTTTCTCGAAAGTTTGAACCCATCTGTCGTTTTTACTGCATCAAGATTTGTCCTTTCTGCAAACAAATAAACAGAATATTTTTGCATCATCTTTGATATTGCATCACTCTCTGGTTGTACTTCATTGTCGTTGTGATAAATTCCAAGATTCATGTCGTATGTATATTTAATTGCACTTACATCATCTTTTATATCATCATAATTTTCATTGATGTGTTCGTAAAATTTATTGAGATTATTTTTCTTGATTCCTTTGCTCAAGGTTTCAAATATCTCAGTCATACTTTCTTTCGTATATACAGCATCATCGTCATGACCGGCATCTTTCGAATCGTCAGTAAACAACATACCCATCATTGTTGACACGTCGACGCTTTTTGATTGTATTGTGATTGGATAGCTAGAGAGTGTCTCTTCTTGGATTCTGTTGATATATCCAGAAAAGCCTGAAGACACAGCTGTGATGAGAGCTATTCCGATAATACCAATACTACCTGCCAATGACACAAGGATTGTTCTACCTTTCTTTGTAAGTAAATTTTTGAAACTGAGCGATAATGCTGAGAAGAATGACATTGATTTTTTCTTCTTAGTTTTCTTGAATTTTTCACTCTTAGGTTTCTCTGTCTCTACTACGATTTTCTTTTTTGACTTATAAGGCTTGCTATCGCTCAACAATTCGCCATCCAACAAATTGATTATTCTTGTTGAATATGTATTTGCAAGTTCTGGATTGTGTGTAACCATAATAACAAGTCTATCATTGCTCACTTCTTTCAAGAGTTCCATGATTTGAACACTTGTTTTACTATCCAAAGCACCTGTAGGTTCATCTGCCAAAATTATTTCAGGATCATTTACAAGGGCACGCGCTATAGCAACCCTTTGCATTTGACCACCAGAGAGTTGATTCGGTTTCGATTTAAGTTTATCTTCAAGTCCAACTTTATGAAGAACCTCGATTGCCCTTTTTCGTCTCTCTTTTCTCTTGATTCCAGAAAGTCTAAGTGCCAATTCAACATTTTCGAGTACTGTAAGTTGAGGGATCAAATTATAACTTTGGAATACAAATCCAATTCTATGATTTCTATAATTATCCCAATCTTTATCTTTATACTTAGTCGTTGATTTTCCATCAATTATGATATCACCACTAGAATATTTATCAAGACCACCGATTATGTTCAAAAGAGTGGTTTTACCGCAACCACTTGGGCCTAAAATAGATACAAATTCACTATCACGAAAACGAATGCTGACACCTTTTAGAGCGTCAACAGTTTGATCTTTCAACTCATACTTTTTCTTTATATCGACAAGTTCCAACATAAATTTACCCCTTGATAATAAAATATTATTGCAAATAAAATTTTATCACCACAAAAACACATAGTCAACTAAATTGATAAAACTTTTTGATTTTTATTGTTAAATTTCGTTGAAAATAAAAAGACTATTCATGTGAATAGTCAAATCTTATTTCTTTCTTGCAAAAGTTGTATTATCTTTCTTTCGATTTTGTAATTCTTTGATTGGATTTGCTTTATCTTGATAGCGATAATCTTGTCCAAATTGTTTGATTGCTTTATCTACTACCAGATGACTTGCAGTCTCGCTTCCATCACCAACTACAATATCTTGATAAGCGAAAAACTCCGCATTATCTTTGAGTTTCATGATTTCAACATACTTTTCTCTGTCTCCTGTGAGCATAACAGTTCTAGCCAACACATCTCTTACATACTCTTTGTTTGTTCCGAGTTTGAGTAAAGTTGGAAACTCTCCAGCACCAATCACCGAAGAACAATTCTTCTTTTCATATTTTGTGAATAGTTCACAAGCAAGTTTCAAATGTGCACACTCCATCTCGAAGAAATGTTGCCAAATGCGTTTGATATTTTTGTCTGTTTCTTCACTATATGCGCTGTAATACAAATATGCTTCGGTATATTCATGCAAAACCCATTGTTCAAGCCAACTACATGTTGGATCTTTCAAACTTTCATATTGTGTAACATGTTCTTCTTCAACCATACCAATCTCGGCGTAAAGTTTTCTTCCTAAATCATTTTTGTACCATTGAGAAATATTCATATAATAATTCATTGTTTGTTGTTCTGCTGCAGTGATTATTCCTGCCACCAATTTGGAATAAATATCACTTTTCTTTGCATTCATTGGTGCTTTCACATTATCCATAGGATATCTGTGATGTGCAATCGTTGGCCTTGCTGGCATAATCTCTGTGAATTTACCAACCAAAAACTCTGGATCAGCACCTTTAACATCAAGCATCATAAGATTAGAAAATCTATACAAATGATCAAAGTCCTCAAGCAATGCAAAATTCAGCGCTGCAATATTATTTTGATCCTTTTCATTTTGCGCAAGTGTTGCAGTGAGATCAATTGCAAGTTGTTCATAAGCAATTGTTGTCTCCAAAATGCTTTCATTGATAGGTTTTAAGCACGCTATCATTTTTTGTTGTTGCTGTTCTTGACTTCTGACGATTGATATTGCTCGCTTAATTTCGGGGACGTCGCAATGTCTAGCAAACTGGTGTAAAAACCACACACTTTCATACTCTGTTCCATTCATCAAAATAACTCTTGTCTTTGTGTATGGACTCGCCTTTTTCTTGTTGTATGCTTTTGGATACATTGTTTCATAAGGCATGAAATATTGATTTATATCTTTTGTAGTATACTCTAATGGATTCATATTCCCTCCAAAATATTGATTACCAATGAAGAAGATTTTAAACATATAATAAGAATAAATGGAACATAAAATTTCAAATAAAATAAAATTTCGAAAGAAAAAACACTCAATTATGAGTGTTTAATTTTCCTTTTTCTGCATTGTTGAAATATTGATTTTGCGTCTTTCTTTGTCTAAGTATGAAATTGTTCCTTTTACTTCACTATTCAATTTGTACAAGTGATGAGTTGCAACATTTGCTCTGTCGCTATTCTCACGTGTTATAGCCATGGCACTTAGTCCGTTTTCAAGTTTTATTACAGCTCCTACAGGAAGAATTTTAACAACTTTACCTACTACTTCATCACCAAGGTTTAATGTATCGAAAATTTCGTCCATAGGATTTTTCCCTAATTGTTTTAAACCTACACTTATCCTTGAGAAATCTGTGTTCGTATCCAATATCTTGAAATCATATGACTTATCAATTTCAATCACTTCTTTCAATGAATTTATCCTTGTATATGAAGCATCAGATATTGACAATTTTGCTTTCGCTCCATTTTTTAATAATACAATTGCAAATTTATCTTCAAGCTTGATAACTGTTCCTTCTATTACTTCACCTATCTCAACCGGTTCAATGCTGTTGTTTGCCAATAATTTTGTGCTACAAACAATTGATTTTTTGATATTGTTGAGTTCAATAACAATTGCATTGATTGTTCTTCCTTTCATTGAATCCTTATTGACATAATCTGTTGGAGTGCATTGTGAGAATGGTAAGAATACTTTGTATCCCATGAAGTTTCCATTCAAGCCTGCAGTTGAAATATTATCTATTTCAAATTCAAGTTCACTTCCAACTTTGAGAGTCTTCAATTTTTCTTTATCTTGCAACGCTTTATTGACCCCAGCATGAGTAACAATGAGACATCCCTTTTCGTCTATATCACCTGTTACCATAACCAATATCGCATCTCCAACCTTGAAAGCACCATCAAGTTCTTCAACCGGAAATACCCCTTCTTTCAATCCTCCAAGAGAAATTACAACTTCATTTTCTCCTATCAAAGCAATAGTTCCTGTAATAATATCACCACGACTATATTGTGTCATACTGATATTGAAATCTTTCATTTTCATTATTTGTCTCCTTTAAGCAATTCGTTCATTTTAGTAATTATTAGTTGTGAATATTCTTCGAGATATTCCTTGTCCTTTTTTCTTGTTTCGTCCGGATA